>JBAYOS010000006.1:0-21446 GCA_041678125.1 Monoglobales bacterium | reverse complement strand
GTTGTTACAAAAGGGTCTTTAACCCTTTTCAGAAACTCCTCACTCATACCGCAGCCATTATCAATTATCTCGATTGTTAACAGGTTGTCTGCGGTGTTCTCATCAATTATTATCTCAATATTTTTAGCATCTGCTTTAATGGAATTCTGAACAATGTCAAGTATATGAAGCGATAATTCTTTCATCAGACCCTCCGATTAAACAGTTCATCAATGCTGTTTTCAGTTAAAAACGCATCTTTTTCGGCAATATCCGCAAGGTAATGAGCGTCTGAATTTCTAAGCACCCTATACCCTTTAAGGTCGGGTCTGTTATCAAGATAAGCCTGAATGTCCTCCACCTTTTTGGAAATTTCTATGCCGTCAATTTTAAGCTCCTCAGGAATAAATCCGAGGTTTGTCAGGATGCTGTAGGAATGTCGGTCGACATGAGCGGGATAAAACAGGCCCCCAACGCTTTTCACAAGCTCCAAGAGCTTTTCTATCGAAAGATTTGTTGGCGAAACGAGAAGTTTCTCTTCTTCGCCCACAATATTGTCGTCCTCATCCATAAGCAGCTGGTTTCCGAAAATCTCCGTCCGGTTTTTTATATTGGGCAGAGCACGGTAAACCTCCTTTGCCGCCTCCTCGGCAGCCTCTATTGTATTAAACAAAGCTATAACGTGTATTTCTTCAGCTGTTTCAATTTCCATTCCCGGAACAACCTTAACACCGACTGCGTCTCCGATTTTCATTGCCGCCCTGACATTGCCTATTGAATTATGGTCTGTAATCGCAATAGCGTCAAGACCGATAATCTGAGCCATGTTGACAATGTTGTTAGGCGTCATGTCCTTATCCGAGCAAGGCGAAAGAGCTGAGTGAATATGAAAATCGTAGTAAATCATATCCCGGTTGCTTTGTGAAACGCCACAGCTGTTTCATAACAGGTTTTTTTGGTCGAGAGAATTATTATCCCCTGCGACTCTGCTTTTTTTATAACATCTTCGGTTACATCAACGCCCTCGGCAAGTATTATACAAGCCATATCAACAAGCGCCGCAACCGCGACAATGTTTATATTGTTCATAATTGTAATCCATGCAGAGTCCTGCTCGGCACGACTCATAACCCAGCTTAGAAGGTCGCCGACAAAACATCCTTTTATTTCTCTGTCATCATAATTTTTATCGGTCAGCACCGAAAGATCAAGTTCCTTTGCGAGCTCACAAATTGTCATAGCTTTCACAGCCTTTCTGCTAAATCTCTCTATCGCTTTTGCTACCGTGCGGACTTGATTCAAGGTCAAAAAGCTCTTTTGCAAGGTTTTGTACCTTTTCACGCATTTTGAAAATGCAGTCATTTTCAGTTGCGAACCCTTTTACTATATCCTCCGCAAGAGCCTTGCAGGAGGGAGCTCCGCATGAGCCGCAATCAAGTTTAGGCATAGTCTCCCAGATTTTATCTATCTGTTCAAGTTTTTCAACTGCTTCCTCAAGATTATCCGCCAGCTGCATTATCTGAACCGGCATAAGCACCTTTTCCCAGAGAATTCCTTCCTCATCAATATTTTCAATGCGTTTGGTCTCAGGGTCAAGATCTATCATGTTTCTGATTCTGTTGGAGCAAACATAACTGTTTTCAACAGTAAGCGGACCGCCGACGCAGCCGCCGTTGCAAGCAAGCAGCTCCACAAAATCTATATCGTCAATCTTCCCGTTTTCTATTTCCTCGAGGATTTTTATTACCTCGTCAATGCCGTCCACGGCAATGTTTATTATAGTGTCGGTTGCTTTACATTCGCCGCCGCTCCTTGCCCACGATACTCCCTCAAGGCCTGCCTGTGCAAGCATCTCAGGTTTATCAATGTTTTTAATAAGATTATGAATTTTCATGTAAATGTCTGCAATGGAAATTGCACCGTTTACATTTGATTTTTCTTTAAGCAGAGGCGATTTTATACTTGTTTCTTTCGCCGGACAGGGTGTTATAAAGAAAATCCCGATTTCCTCATTTTTCAGTCCCGTTTTCAGGACTGCTTCCCTCCTGGCTTCCATTGCCGCTGCCTCCATAGGAGAGCTGACAGGCAATATATGGTTTATAAGTCCCGGAAATCTGACACGGATAAGTCTTAAAACCGCAGGGCAGGCTGAGTTTATAATGGGCTTTACAAGTCCGCCTTTTTCTATCAGGCGCCTTGTTGCCTCTGACACAATTTCTGCTCCGCGGGCCACCTCATAAACATCGTCAAATCCAATAAGCTTTAAAGCTGTAAGAATTTTATTCACATCGGTAACATCCTTGAACTGCCCGTAAAGAGAGGGCGCAGGCATTGCAACTGTGTATTTGTAATCAGATAAGGAGTCCAGCGAGTCTGTATTTGCCAGCTTTGCATGATAAGGGCAAACTCTGATACATTCACCGCAGTCAATACACCGCTCCTTAATTATTTTGGCTTTTCCGCCACGAACTCTTATTGCCTCTGTAGGGCATCTTTTAATGCAGTTCGTGCAGCCGTGGCATTTATTTTTATCTAAAGTTACCGAATGAAAATAAGACAATATCCTCACCTCACAGATTTATGGTTAAGGTAACCGTAGTTCCTTTTCCCGGTTTGGTTTTTATCTGAAGGTCGTCTGCATACTTTTTCATGTTGGGAAGTCCCATTCCCGCACCGAAGCCCAGTTCCCTGACCTTTTCATTAGCGGTGGAGTACCCTTCCCTCATTGCCATTTCGACATCTTGTATACCGGGGCCGTTATCAGTAAAACTTAAAACTATTCTGTCATCTAATATCTGGGCGTCACAAGTGCCGCCCCCACCGTGAATTACGGTGTTGATTTCTGCCTCATACATAGAAATTGCAACCTTTCGCACAACCTCTACAGGCAATCCGAGTTGTTTTAAAACTGTCTTGAAATTGCTGGAAGCTTCACCTGCGGTTGAAAAGTCGCTGCCGGATATTTCATAATGCTTAAGCACCGTCGCGTCCTCCCAACCCGTTTGCATAAAGCCTGCCGCAAGCAATATATAGCGGATGATCAGTAGTCAGCAGTGCAATGTTTTTGGCTTTGGCAAGCTCAATAACATCTTCAGTCGGTTTTTTGCCGCGAACAAAGCATATCGCGATTATGTCCATCATTTCAGCGGTTCTTATAACCTGGGGGTTTATAAGACCTGTAAGAAGCAGTGTCTGGTCTTTCACAAATGCCAGCACGTCGCTCATAAGATCGCATCCGCAAGCTGTGTTGACTTCTATTTCTTCGTCTCCGTTGAGTAGCTGGGCATCCAAAATATTCTGTATTGCAGATAGCTTCATAACTTTATCTCCTTGTAATCAGTTTGTATACTTTGCAAGGATTCCATCAATATCACTTTCTACGAGTCTGCCGTAAACATCCTCATTGATAGTCAATACCGGCGCAAGACCGCAAGCACCGATGCAGCGTGTAGCTTCAAGAGAGAAGTTACCGTCGGGGGTGCATCCGCCAACCTCAATTCCCAGCTGCTTCTGGATCTTTTCAATTATTTTGCCGCTGCCTTTAACATAGCAAGCTGTTCCGAGGCATACCCCTATGTGGTGCTTACCCTTTGGTTCAAGTGTAAATCTTGCGTAGAAGGTAGCAACTCCGTAGATTTCAGCCAATGGCACATCAAGGCCCTCTGAAATAATTTTCTGAACCTCAATCGGAAGGTATCCATAGATGTCCTGAGCTTCATGCATAACCGGAATAAGCGCTCCCTCTTGTCCTTTATGCTCCTCAATTACCTTTAAGAGCTTTTCTTCCTGTTCCTTAGTGCCATTGAAAGGAATGGCAGGTTTTTTATCCATTTTAGTTCCTCCTATTTATAAATCGCTTTTAACTATTGCGTTAACAGGCATGTACTGACATACCTTATATATTATATCACTACTAATCAAAAAAGTCCAGCTTTTTTATGCATCTTTTTTTAGAAATTCGACCTTTTTTTCAGCCATTTTTGGTTAGATTGGACAAAATGCAATTTTTGATTTTAAAACTTGCAAAAGCCGCAGAAAAAACAATGTTTTTCTGCGGCTTTAAAAAATGTATTTTTTATCGTGAAACAGCGCCTCCGGCGGATGTTTGCGGCGGATCAGTCTGCGCCGGCGGAGTTGATGATTCGGGCGGCCGCGCCTCAGGCGGAGTTTGCTCGGTTCCCTCTGCCGGAGGTACCTCGAGCGGCTCAGAATGAAGCGTGCAGGTTTCGAGATTATCCGTTTCCTCCTTGGAAACGGCCCTCTTCGACGGGCAGTTTTCTGTCGCCACAAGTCCCGTTTCTTCGCATAAATAGTACTGTTGCGGTGCAGGCACCGTGTAGTCTATACCGTCAAAATTTTGCACGGGCAAATCGGCGTGAATTTTATTCATAACGCTTTTCCAAAGCTTATGGGGAACCTGTCTTGTCGCATAGTAGGGCAAGGTTTTCGCAATGTCATACCCATACCAGACCCCTGCGGTATAATAGGTTGTATATCCCATATACCACCTGTCCTTATCCTCATTTGTGGACCCCGTTTTGCCTGCCGACTGCCGTCCCGAAAGTGCGGCTGCAACACCAAGCGGTCCTTGCGCTGTCGCTTTTAAAATCCCCGTCATATACTTAGCGGTTTTTTTGGAAAAAACTCTCCTTGTTACTATTTCTTTCTCAAGCAGAACCTTTCCGTCACGGTCGGTAACCTTTGTATAGAAATATGGTTTTGTATATATGCCGTCTGCGGCAAAGGTGTTGTACGCCGCGGTCATCTCAAGCACCGTTACGCCCTTTGTAAGTCCGCCGAGCGCCAGCGGAGCCAGATCCTTGTCATCAGGGTCAACAAGTGTGGAAAGTCCCAGCTTGTTTTTTGCAAAGTCAAAGGACTTTTCCACCCCTACCTTTTCAAGAGTTTTTATTGCGGGAATATTCATGGATTGAACAACCGCTTCCTGAATGCTGACTGCACCCTTGTACCCTTTATACCAGTTTTGCGGGCTCCAGTTTCCCTTTCTGTATGGTTCGTCTATTACAATACTGCCCGGTGTTACAAGCCCGAGCTCAATCGCAGGTCCGTAAACTGCAAGCGGTTTTATCGAAGACCCCGGCTGTCTTGCCGTATCCATAGCCCTGTTTAAAAGCAGATTGGCTTCTTTTTTGCCTGCCTGCCCGTAAATACCCTTTACAGAGCCGTCCTTGACCGAGATAACCACCATGGCCGCCTCAGGCTGAACGTCCCCCGAAAGGGTCGGGAACAGTGAGTCCTTGCCTTCCTGACTGAATATATTATCAATAGTATTCTGAACTTTTGCTTCCAGAGTAGAATAAATTTTGAGGCCGCCTGTATATATAAGCTTCCTTGCCTGCCCTTTTGGGATATTAAGCTTTTTTGCCAACTCGGGAGTAAGCTGTTCCACAACAGCCTCGGCAAAATAAGAGTTTATTCCGCTGGAATAATCATGTCTGCTTTCGTTCTTCTTAAACTCCAGCTTCTCGTTTACAGCCTTATCATATTCATCCTCTGTGATAAGGTTAAGCTCAAGCATTTTCCCAAGAATAAGCTCCTGCTTTTCCTTGTTGTTTCCGGGGTTTTTGAAAGGATCGAAGTAGCTGGGTGACTGCGTTATCCCCACTATTGCCGCGCCCTCTGCAAGAGTAAGGTCGGATGCATCCTTGCTGAAATATGTTTGCGCCGCGGTCTGAATACCGTAGGAACCGTTTGCAAAGAATACCACGTTAAGATAATATTCCAATATTTCGTCCTTTTCAAGCTGAGTTTCCAGCACCAGTGCACGGAAAATCTCCTTCGCTTTTCTGGTGGCGGTTGTATCCTTTTCATTGGTTACATTTTTAATCAACTGCTGGGTAATCGTACTTCCGCCGTAATCCCTTTTGCCTGTAAGATAGCCCGCAAATGCGCCAAACGTTCTTTTAAGGTCAACGCCCTGATGCGAATAAAAACGCTCATCTTCGATGGCAATCGTCGCCTTCTGGACATGAACGGGTATCTTTTCGATTGGAATCCAGACACGTCTTTCGTTTGAAAAGAGCTGTTCATACTCAGTATAATTGCCTTTATCGTCCACCGCATAAATGGTGGACGCCACATCCGTTTTATATAAAGTTATGTCAAAGCCGTAGGCATCAATTATAAGCGCGCCGATATTCCAGATGGCTATTGCCGCTACAATAATGCCGACGAATAACAGCACTGACATTACCGCCTTTGATACTTTCCGACCGGTCACTTTCTTATTTTTTTCTTTTTTCATATCTAAACCTCCATTTTAAATGGATAATTTTATATATTTTTGTCAATAATACGTTTATATGATTTACAAAGGACTGGTTTTTATGTTAGGTAAAACACTCAGGTTGGTTTTATTAACTATTATTGTGGTTTTGGCAATATGCGGTGCGGTTAAAATAAGACCGGCTCCCGAAATCTCTCCGTCCGAATTTAAAAAAACAAGCACGTCCGAGGTTCAGGCCGCCCCTCAGCCCGCTCCCAAAACCTATAAGCTGATTCTGGAAAACGGAGTTATTTGCCTTTATACACTCGATTCTGCCGGTGTGGCAGTCGAACAAAGGACTATTGATTATATTAACATTTACGCTCTTTATGAAGCTCAAATCAATCAGCTTTTAAAAGGTATTACCTTTGACAGCCGCGAGGCCGCCGCCGAATTTATACAGGATTTGGGCTCATAAAACATTATTACCCAAACTAATTATATCATATTTTACTCTTTTTGTATATTACAATTCTGTTAAATATTTACACAATCTGCTAAATATTCCACTTTTTCAAAATGTCTTCCATGGGTACCGAAATTTCCTTCCCGTTAAGATATGAAAGTTTGCCCGATTCGGTCCTAAAGTCAAAGACTATTTTATAAGAAAACAGGGCCTGATATTTAATGCCACAGGTCTGATTTATCTTGGGGTCGCCATATTTCCCGTCGCCCAAAAGAGGATTTCCGACATGGGCAAACTGCGCCCTGACTTGATGTGTTCTGCCTGTAATAAGCTTCACCCTTAAAAGCGTGAAGTCCTTGTATTCCTTAACAGTTTCATACTCTGTAAGTGCAGTCTTTCGCCCTTCGCCGGGACTGTCGAAAACCTTAACCTCTTTTTTTGTGTCGTCCTTTAAAAGCCAGCTTTTAAGCTCGCCCGATTTGCCGGGCGGCCTGCCCCAGACAAGACAGTAGTAATATTTTTCAATCTCCCTGTCCTTTATTTTCTGATTTATTATTTTAAGCGATTCTGCATTTTTTGCCGCAATGACAAGTCCGCCCGTGTTCCGGTCAATACGGTTGCAAAGCGCGGGGGCAAAAGTGTTTTCATCCTCAGGTCTGAACTCGCCCTTGTCATAAAGATATTTTTTTATCGCGGAAATGAGTGTCTTTATTTTTTCCCCTCCGTCATCTTCATGAACAACTACTCCCTGCGGCTTGTTGACAACAATGATATTTTCATCTTCATAAACCACGTCAATCTGCATCTTCGTATGCAAAAATGCGTTTTCTTCCGTTACGTCAAAGAATTCGTCATTGATATACATATCAATAGTGTCCCCATGCGCAAGACGGTAATCAAGCTCGGTCCTCTTTCCGTTTACCTTTATCCGTTTTATTCTGATATATTTATACATAAGCGACGTGGGCAGAGCGGGACATACCTTAGCTGTAAATTTGTCCATTCTCATTCCGACATCGTTTTTGCCGGCTGTAAATGTTCTCATATTGCCTCCAAATGAAAAATATAAGAGCCGCCAAAGGCGGCCCTTTTTTGTTTAAAAATTTATATTCCCCTTTATTGCCGCAGTTACTATAACAGCGATGGAAATCGCATAAAACAGTGCGATGTCAACAATTTTAACCGTTCTGAACACTTTTTTCGTTTTTGGGCTGATTTTAGGGGTTTCATAAGATACCAATACCGCATAGATTATTCCCATAAGAATGGGGGAAAGAATAAGTGCGGGAGTGTAATATATATTGATGCCGAAAACCGTCACCATAATACCCGGAATAAAGGGCACAAGCATAATTGTCGCCACAAGGAGTATTACGATTGCCCAAAGATAAAAAGAATATTTGTCAAATATACTTACTTTTTTGTTTTCCACAAGTGTCACCTCTACGCTTTTTTCTTTTTTTCAGACGGGGGCATAGCAAAACCTGGTGCTTTTTTAAGCACCGTTTTCCCCCTCGTAATTGATATAATATTAATAAAGTCTCGGGAATTTACACCACCTGCATATAAGCATAAAAATTACCTGACCGTATATCTCCCGTACTTTCTGCGCGGTTTGGAATTGTAGCCTGCAATGGTGCCGAAAATACCCACCATTATGCCTGTAATCAGCATAAAAAGGAATTTAAGGCTGAACAGACCGACGCTTCTTGAAAGAAGACCTATGATTAGCATGATAAGGGAAAGCCCTCCTCCGTAGACGCCGCCCGATAAAAGCGGTATCATGGGGCAGAACTTGCCCAGAAGATATGCTATCGAAATCTCAACCGCAACAAAAACAAAACAGGAAACAAACGGGAAGGTGCTTTGCGACAGGGGTGTGATTAAAAATATCAGCGCAACAACCGCAAATATTAAAAATATCAGTATAAAAGACAATACCCAATAAGGAACAAAGTATGCTATAACACTTTTTATCTTATTACCGGCAGTGTCTTTTTCTTTTCCTCTTCCCGACATAACTTTACCTACTTGTCCTCAACGTATTTAATCACGTCTTTGATAGCCCACTTTTCAATTTCCAAAACAGTTTTATCCTGTTTTGAGGATTCAATGAAAAGTCTGTCATCTTTTATTCTTGCAACAGTTCCTCTAATACCGCCTATTGTAAGAATATCGTCGCCAACCTTGACGGCATTGATCATATCTCTGGTCTGTTTTTCCTTTTTCTTCTGCGGTCTTATCATGAAAAAGTAGAAAACCACAAATATAACCGCGAGATATAGAACTGTCATAATAGTATTCTGGTCCATAATATTCCTCCGTTTTTTTCTATAATATCATTATTATACAATTTTTAATTAAAATAATCAAGTCTTTTTTTCATTTTTACCGGTCAGGCTGTCAAAATACGCATTCATCTCCGCTCCGATAATAAATATTACTCCCACAAAGTATATCCATACAAGCGCAACAAAGACCGTTCCGATATACCCGTAAATCGAGGAAGATGACGTCGCATAGCCAAAATACCAGCCGAAAGCCGAGGATAGGGCAATAAAACAGATAAGCGAAAATATCGTTCCCGGAACAACCTCTGCAAAGGTTGTCTTTTTGTTTGGCGTAATCCAGTAAATAAGGGCAAACACCATGAGCATAACAAATATTACAAATGCCCATTTCAAAAATAGTATTACTCCCACCATTTCCGACAGGCTGAGAAAACTAAGCAAAAGCTCCAAAGGTTTTTTGCCGAAAACCACAAACATTACCGCCACAACAACCATAAGTCCTATGCAGATAATAGCAGTTATGGATATGGCAATGCTTTTGAAAAACGGTCTGTCGGTCGGAGTTCCGTAGGCTTTGGAAACGGATAGCTCCATGGAACGGATAACCCTTGATGCAAGATAAATTGTGGAAATAATACCTATTGATAAAACCCCCAGAGAATTCTGCTCTGATACATAGGTCACATAGGAGCTTAAGAGATCTATAATATCATGGGGTACTGCAGGACTCATCAAATCCTTGATATTAACACCCGAAAGATTAAGCTTGTGAAGAATGAAGTTTACAAATACTATGAACGGAAAGATGGACAAAAAACCGAAATAGGCTATCTGCCCTGCCGTCTGTGCCACATCGTGCGTGGCATATCTCTCTACCATGGACTTAAAAAAGGCTCTTATCTTTAAAATGATGTCCACCTCACCAATCTATTTTAGGATTTTTTAAACTGTTTTTCTCATTTATATCACGAATGTGCCGGCGAATTTCTTCCTCGGCGGCATGAAGGTCCCCCAGAAACTGACGGGCATAGATTCTCAGCGCGCCGCCCCCCAGTATAATAGTCTGTTCTATGTTGTCCGAGGTGGCAACGTGGACTCTGTGATTTTTTGAAAGCTCGTGGCTTGTTTTTTCAATATAGGCATCTGCGGTTTCGGCTTCTCTAGTGTAAACCACGCTCACATCATTATGATTTTCAACCTCTCTGAATTTCCCGCTCACCTTATATGCATCAAATACCACAATAATCTCGCAGTCACGCACCGCTTTATAGCTGCACATTCTCGAAACAAGCAGATTTCTTGCAAGCTCAAGACTTTCTTCTGCCTTTTTCTTCATATCATCACTTGCAAAAATTATGTTATATCCGTCAACAAGCAAATATGTTTTATCATATTTTTTGGGTTTTGCAGCCTGATTCGGCGTTTTGGGCGGATTTTTAACCGTTTTCATTTTACTTGGCAGTTTTCGCTCAATCTTGCCGTAAGTATGCTCATAAATCTTTATAAGCTCTTCCTCACTCGCCCACTGACTTTTACTTTTCGGCCGCGGCAGTGGAGAAATTTCCTCATCCTTATTTTTTTCGCTGAGATAAGGCAGATGCATATAATTTTCAACCTCATCCCATTTGACTGAAAATCCCGCTCCGTGACTGCAGAAAACAGAGTCGGCAGTATTCAAAGTATCCGCCTCGGGCCGATAGGCGATTTCTTCAATAACCTTCTCGGCATCCGTGCAATTTTCATATCCGTACAGCCTTAAGGAAATATGTCCCTTCCCTTTAGTATAAGCGGTTATATCCTTTTGATATTCAAACATTTTGGAAACGGGAGCCTTCCCCGTAACAACCGACATTTCCCCCATACTGTCGGGCATTGAGATTTTACCACCCATTTTTTCAATATCGGTCATTGCCCTGCCGAGATATTCTGTCGGCAACTCAAGACTGAAGCTGTACCATGGCTCAAGAAGAACGTTTTTCGCCCGCATAAGTCCGTGACGCACCGCGCGATAGGTAGCCTGTCGGAAGTCGCCTCCCTCGGTGTGTTTTATATGCGCCTTGCCCGAAACAAGCGTCAGCTTTACATCAGTCAGCGGAGAGCCCGTTAAAACTCCTATATGAGTTTTCTCGCCGAGATGAGTTAAAATAAGCCTCTGCCAGTTTTTCGCAAGCTCATCCTCGCTGCAGCTTGATGTAATTTCAACGCCCGAGCCCCTCTCTCCCGGCTCAATTAAAATATGAACCTCCGCATAATGTCTGAGCGGTTCAAAATGTCCCACTCCTTCAACGGGTTCTGCCACCGTTTCTTTATATAAAATGGACCCCTGAACAAAATCTATGTCCATTTCAAACCGTTCTTTTATAATTCTTTTTAAGATTTCACACTGAATTTCGCCCATCAGCTTAAGGTGAATTTCCCCCAGCTGCTTATTCCATAAAACGCAAAGCTGCGGCTCTTCCTCCTCAAGTTTTTTGAGTTTCAAAAGAGCTGCCGCACTGTCAGTATTATCATTTATCTGCACTTTATATAAAAACACCGGTTCAAGAGCAAACTCCTCGGTATTTTTCTCAGTTCCCAGCCCCTGACCTGCATAGGTTTGTGATAATCCCAAGACTGCGCAGACTGTTCCCTGCTCTGCACATTCGGCTGTTTTGAACTTTTCACCCGAGTAAATCCTTATCTGGGTTACCTTTTCTGACCACTTACCACCCGTTTTATCAGTTCCCGAAAAGGTTTCCCTTATCTTTAAACTCCCCCCGCAGATTTTCATGTGTGTAAGTCTGTTTCCCTGTTCGTCCTGCGTTATTTTGTAAACCTTTGCCCCAAATTCCTCCGACTTTTGTGCAGGGAGCGTGAACTCGTCAAACAGCTTTAGAAATTCGTCTACCCCCTCCTGCTTTAAAGCAGACCCGAAAAAGCAGGGAAAAATCTTTCTTTTCTTTATAAGGCTTATGATTTCATCTTTTTCAATTTTGCCTCTTTCAAGAAATGCGTGCATTGCGCCCTCGTCCGATATGGCGACGCTTTCGTAAAAGCTCTCGGAATTTGTTTCTCCGCTGAAATCTATGCAGTTTTCATCAAGCTTTGCTCTTATATTGTGCAGGAGAGCATTTGCATCATAGCTTGAAATGTCCATTTTATTAACAAATATAAACACGGGAATGTTATTATTTTTCAAAATATACCACAGCGTTTCGGTATGGCTCTGAACGCCGTCCGTTCCGCTTATCACAAGCACCGCATAGTCAAGCACCGAAAGAGTTCTTTCCGTTTCTGCGGAAAAATCAACGTGGCCGGGGGTGTCCAGCAGGGTAATTTCACTTTTTTCGGTTTTTAAAACCGCCTGCTTTGCGAAAATGGTTATTCCGCGCTCTCGCTCTATTTGATTTGAGTCAAGAAAGGTATCTCCGTGGTCAACTCTGCCCCGTTTTCTTATCTCGCCCGCCGAAAACAACAGTCCTTCGGACAGGGTGGTTTTTCCCGAGTCAACGTGCGCAAGAATACCCGTTACTATTTTCTTCATATTTTCACCTTAAAAAGAAACTATTTCACATAGTATAACATAAAAAATTCAATTTGTAAAACATAATTGATTTTTTTATCGGGTTATGTTATTATATTAGTAGAATATTTTAAGGGAGGGAAAAAAGTGTCATTTGCGTCAGACGTTAAAAAAGAACTGATTTCGGCAGGCGTTGAAAAGGACTGCTGTGCATCCTCCCTGCTTGCGGGAATGCTGTGCTTCGGCGGAAAAATTTCGGCAGATGACCAGTACACTTTGCACAGCGAAAGCTACCTGTTGCTTGACTTTCTGAGCACTATCTGCGCGGAAAAATTTCTTATTTGTCCCACCCTGTTAAAGCAGAAAGGAAGTTATTCTCTTATACTTCCCGATGCTACTATGCTTATGACGGAGCTTGACATATTAAAATCGGGTGAAGTAAAATTTTCTCTTCCCGGTATGATGGACGATTGCTGCAAACGCGCGTTTATCAGGGGAGCCTTCTTGGGCGGCGGCACAATTTCTGACCCGAACAAGCAAAATCACCTTGAGTTTTCTACCCCCCATTTCGGTCTGAGCGAGCAGTTTGCAAAGCTGCTTGACGAGTTTGACATACCGTCGAAAACACTCAAACGAAAATCCAAATTTGTAACTTATTTTAAAGATAATGATATAATCTGCGATATACTTGCGATAATGGGTGCGGGCAGAGCTGCACTGACATTAAGCGAAATAAGCATTTCAAAGGATATTGCAAACATACACAACAGACTTAACAACTCCGAAACGGCAAATTACGAAAAAACGGTTGCCGCCTCAATAAAACAAATTCTTGCAATAAATTTGGTCGACAGAAAAATCGGCATTGACAACCTTCCTCCCCAGTTGAGGGAGCTGGCACTGCTCCGACTCCAAAACAAGTCCATGTCCCTAACCGAGCTTGCGGCAAAGCTTGAAATAAGCAAGTCGGGAGTAAACCACAGGATGAGAAAAATAATTCAGATTGCAGGAGAATTGAAAAATGACTAATTTTGTTCATCTTCACACCCATACTGAATACAGCCTGCTTGACGGTGCCTGCCGGATACCAAAGCTTATTTCAAGAGTTAAAGAGCTTGGCATGGAGGCTATCGCCATAACCGACCACGGAAATATGTATGCCGTTATTGATTTTTATAAAGAGGCGAAAAAACAGGGCATAAAACCCATTTTAGGCTGTGAGGTTTATACCGCGCCAAGAAGCCGTTTTGAAATGGAAGGGCGTCAGGATGCCGAGCCGGGGTATCTTGTCCTTTTGGCTGAAAATGATATTGGCTGGCACAACCTTATAAAAATCGTGTCCGCCGGTTTTACCGAAGGCTTTTACTATAAACCCCGTGTGGATGCCCGGCTTCTCTCTGAGCATAGCGAGGGAATTATTGCTCTTTCTGCCTGTCTTGCAGGTGATGTCGCAAGAAGCATTTTGGAGCAAAACATAGAAAAGGCAGAAAAATATATTACCACCTACAAAGAAATTTTCGGCAAAGACAATTTCTTTTTAGAGCTTCAGGACCATAATATTCCTGAGCAAAAACAGGTAAACGCCCATCTTATATCCCTTGCCGAAAAACACGGTCTTGGGCTTGTAGTTACAAACGATGTGCATTATGTCAACCAAAATGATGCGAAATTCCATGATATTCTGCTTTGTATTCAGACAAACCGCAAGGTTACCGATGAAAATCGCATGCGTTTTGCCACCGATGAATTTTATGTTAAATCGCCCGACGAAATGGCGGCTCTTTTCCCCGCTATTAAAGAGGCTACTGAAAATACTGTTAAAATTGCCGAGCGTTGTAATGTGGAAATTGAGTTTGGCAACTTCCATTTGCCCAAGTTCGAAATCCCGGGCGGGGAGGATAGCTTCGAGTATTTGAAAAAGCAGTGCGAAATCGGTCTTAAGGAGCGTTATCCAAACGACTATGACTCCCTGTCCGACAGGCTTACATACGAGCTTGAAACCATAAACAATATGGGTTATGTGGACTATTTTCTGATTGTCTGGGACTTTATCCGTTTTGCAAAAGAAAACGGAATAATGGTCGGCCCGGGCAGAGGGTCTGCCGCAGGAAGTCTTGTTTCATACGCACTTAAAATTACTGATATTGACCCTATTAAATACTCGCTCATTTTCGAGAGGTTTTTAAACCCCGAGCGTGTAAGTATGCCCGACATTGACATTGACTTTTGTATTGAGCGCCGTCAGGAAGTTATTAATTATGTTATTGAAAAATACGGTGAAAAAAGCGTTTCACAGATTATAACCTTTGGTACAATGGGTGCAAAACAGGCAATACGCGACTGTGCGCGTGCGCTTGATGTGCCCTATGCCGATGCAGATAAAATTGCAAAGCTCATTCCGAACGAGCTTAAAATGACCATTGACAAAGCCATGGAGGATAATAAAGAGCTGAAAAATCTTTATGACGAGGACGAAACAACTCGAACCGTCATTGACGCGGCAAAAGAGGTTGAGGGTATGGTGCGCCACAGCTCAGTCCATGCGGCCGGCGTGGTAATTTGTGCAGGCGATGTAACAAACTACATTCCCCTTTCCAAAAACGGCGATGTTATCACAACCCAGTTTGTAAAGGATACCGTTGAGGACATGGGCCTTTTAAAGATGGACTTTCTCGGACTCAGAAACCTAACCGTTATCCGCGACGCGCTTATAACCATTAAACGAGACCTTGGCGAGGAAGTTGACCTTGCAAACGTTGACTATAACATTCCCGAGGTTTACGAGATGCTGTCAGCGGGTTATACCGACGGTGTATTTCAGCTTGAATCACGCGGAATGAGAAGCTTTATCCGCGAGCTTAAACCGAAAAATCTTGAAGATATTATTGCAGGCATTTCTCTTTTCCGTCCCGGTCCGATGGATCAGATTCCCGCTTATATTGCAAATAAAAACAATCCCGGGGGCATAACCTACAAACATCCTATGTTAAAGCCGATTCTTGACGTAACCTACGGCTGTATGGTTTATCAGGAACAGGTTATGGAAATTTGCCGTACCCTCGGCGGCTATTCTTACGGCAGAGCCGACCTTGTCCGCCGAGCAATGAGCAAGAAAAAATTTGATGTAATGGAGCGGGAGGCTAAGAATTTCGTCTACGGAATAACCGACGAAAACGGCAACGTTACTCTGTCGGGCGCAATCCGTAACGGTGTGCCCGAAGATGTGGCACTTTCTATATTTGACGAAATGATAGAGTTTGCCAACTACGGATTCAACAAATCTCATGCCGCCTGCTATGCATTTATCGCATATTGGACCGCTTATCTTAAATATAAATACCCCGTTCATTTTATGGCCGCCCTGCTTTCAAGCGTTTTGTCCGATTCTGGCAAGATTTATCAGTATATAACCGAATGTGAACGTATGGGAATTAAGGTGCTGCCCCCTGACATAAACTCCAGCTTTGACGGATTTTCACCTTCAGGCGGAAATATCCGTTTCGGCCTCGGCGCTGTTAAAAACGTCGGCCATAATGTGGTGGCTTCCATTGTGGAAGAGCGAAAATCCGCCCCATTTGCCGACTTTACCGATTTTGCCGAGCGTATGCAGGGAAAGGATATAAATAAACGAACGGTTGAAAGCCTTATCCGTGCAGGAGCCTTTGATACCCTTCCCCACTCCCGCGCACAGCTTCTTGAAGCGTATGAGCGGATTCTTGACAGACTTACAAATGAGAAAAAGGGCAACGCCGCAGGTCAGCTTTCCCTCTTCGGCGACGTTTTAGATGAAAAGCCTAACGATTTCAGGGATATTCCCGAACTTTCGCTGAAAGAAATTCTCCAAATGGAAAAGGAAATGCTCGGTCTTTATGTATCGGGACATCCTCTCCAGAGCTATTCTGAAATTATGTCGAAAATTCCTCACGTCACCTGCGCTGATTTTGCGCTTGCTCAGGCTGAGGATGCCGACGCCCCCGTAAAAGACGGTGACAGAGTTACCTTCATCGGTATACTGTCGTCAAAAAAAGATAAGATTACAAAAACAGGCTCAACAATGGCATTTTTAAATTTGGAGGATGTTTTCGGTTCCGTTGAAACAGTCGTATTTTCAACGCTGTTTGCCAAAACAAAGCATTTGCTTTTAGAAAACACACCCCTAATAATCCGCGGCAGGCTTGATGTTAACGAGCAGGAATATAAAATCATTGCAGACGATATTTCTCTTCTTGAAGAAGCTCCCCTCCCCACTAACAGTCAGAAAAAGCTCTACATAAAGCTTGCGCTGGGGAAAGATTTTATTCTTCCGCAGGTAACGGAAATACTAAAAAAATACAGCGGTGATACTCCCGTCTATATTTATATTGAAGAAAAAAAGCAGACCTATATTGCAGAAAAAGAATTCTTTGTATCGGCAGATGATAAATGCATTGCTCACCTTAAAGATTTTCTGGGCAACGACTGTGTTGTATTAAAATAATAGAAAAATGCCGCTATGAGCGGCATTTTACTTTTATATAATTGTTATCTTATAATGAAATTGTTGCGCTCTCCTCACCATAGGTAATTCTGTCGCCTTTGCGATCGGGAATTGCATTAACCGCTTTCCGGCCGGATTCTACAGCTTTTTCAATTTTTTCTTTCAATGGAAACACATCCTTTTAAACATTTAACGAGTTTTATATTTTATATTGTTGTAGTATACTCATCTCAATAAGTCAACACGAAAACCGTAAAATGGGTAATCAAACCATCTGTTATTCGTGTGTTGCTGCGGCGGCCGCTATTTTTATTTCTTGACTATACCTTAATATTGTAGTATAATTAAATATTATTTGAAAGGGGCGATACCACATGAGTAAAACTATAATTCCTGAAGGATATAAATCCTCTCTTAACCTATTTGATACACAGGTTGCTATCGGAAAATTAAAGAGGACTTTTGAGGATAATCTTGCTCAGGCGCTTAATTTAAAGCGTGTTTCCGCGCCGCTTTTTGTTGACCCGCAAACGGGCATTAACGATAACTTAAACGGGGTTGAAAGACCTGTTTCCTTTGACATACCCGAGATAAAAAGGAATGGTGAAATTGTTCATTCACTCGCAAAGTGGAAAAGACTTGCTCTTAAAAAATACGATTTCAGACCGGGTCTCGGTCTTTATACCGATATGAACGCAATACGCCGTGACGAGGAGCTTTCAAACCTTCATTCTATATATGTTGACCAGTGGGACTGGGAAAAGGTTATAACAAAAGAGGACAGAACGGTAAATTATCTTAAGGATACCGTGCGTAAAATTGTCGGTGCGGTTTGCGACACCCTTGACGTCATAAAGGCCCGTTATCCGCAGATAACAACCGAGCTTTCCCGCGAGGTTTCATTTGTAACGACTCAGGAGCTTTTGGACCTTTACCCGAATATGACGGTAAAAGAGCGTGAAGATGCTTATTTAAAAGAGCATAAGACCGCATTTATAATGCAAATCGGCGGCAAGCTGTCAGACGGCAAGCCGCATGACGGCAGAGCCCCCGACTATGATGATTGGGCGCTTAACGGTGATATAATGTTCTGGAACGACCTTCTGGGCAGAGCCTTTGAAGTTTCCAGCATGGGAATAAGAGTTGATGAAAAATCGCTTGACAGCCAGCTTAGTGAAGCAGGATGTGATGACAGACGCAAGCTGCCCTTCCACAAGATGCTGCTTGCAGGCGAGCTTCCGCTTACAATGGGCGGCGGTATCGGACAGTCAAGACTTTCAATGCTTATTTTAGGTAAAGCCCATATCGGCGAGGTGCAGGTATCACTTTGGGATGACGATACCGCCAAAGCCTGCAGTGATGCAGGAATAATTCTTCTTTAATGAAACCTCTGAGGTGATAATAAATGACAAATATGTCCGCTATACCCGAAATCTTCGGAAGCATGGTATTTAATAACGAAGAAATGAAAAAAAGGTTGCCTGAGGAAGTATATGTTGCTCTGCACAGAACTATCGAAAAGGCAAAGCCTCTTGACAAATCCCTCGCACCTACCATTGCGGCGGCAATGAAGGATTGGGCTATTGAAAAGGGAGCCACTCATTACAGCCACTGGTTCCAGCCTATGACCGGCATTACCGCCGAAAAGCACGACAGTTTTATATCTCCCGATGGTGAAGGCGGAGTTATAATGGATTTTACAGGCAAGGAGCTTGTAAAGGGCGAATCTGACGCATCAAGCTTTCCCTCAGGCGGACTGAGAGCTACATTTGAGGCGCGCGGTTATACCGCTTGGGACCCGTCATCCTATGCGTTTATAAAAGATAAAACCCTGTACATACCCTGTATTTTCTGTTCGCACGGCGGAGACGCGCTTGACAATAAAACGCCCCTTTTGCGTTCAATGGACGCACTTGATAAGCAGGCAAAAAGAGTTCTCAAGCTGTTTGGCAAGGAAACCTCAAGGGTTGTTCCGCAGGTTGGACCCGAGCAGGAATATTTCCTTATAGACAAAGAGCTTTATAAAAAAAGAAAAGACCTTATATACACAGGCAGAACATTGTTCGGCGCAAAACCGCCGAAAGGTCAGGAAATGGGCGACCACTATTTCGGCAGTATCAATACAAGGGTTGCCGAGTTTATGAAGGACCTTGACGAAGAGCTTTGGAATCTTGGCGTATTATCCAAGACAAAGCATAACGAGGCGGCACCCGCTCAGCATGAAATGGCACCGATTTATTCCACCGTAAACATTTCCTCCGACCATAACCAAATTACCATGGAGGTAATGAAAAGAACTGCGGAAAAGCATGGGCTTGTTTGTCTGCTTCACGAAAAACCGTTTGCAGGCGTAAACGGAAGCGGCAAACATAACAACTGGTCGCTTTCGGCAAGAAAAATAGGAAATTTACTTGACCCGGGCGCATCGCCTGAAGAAAATGCACAGTTTTTACTCTTTCTTTGCGCTGTGATAAAAGGCGCTGACGAATATCAGGATTTGCTTCGCACGTCTGTTGCATCGGCGGCAAACGATTTAAGACTGGGTGGCGACGAGGCCCCTCCCGCGATTATTTCAATTTTTCTGGGCGATGAGCTGTCTGAAATAATTGATGCGGTCGAAAAGGGTGTAAAGTGCGAGAAACACGGCAAAAGATATATGGAAATAGGCGTTGACCTGCTTCCGAAATTCCGCATAGACACTACCGACAGAAACAGAACATCCCCCCTGGCATTTACGGGTAATAAGTTTGAGTTCAGAATGCTCGGTTCGTCAAACACCATAGCGGCAGCGAATATTATGATTAACGCCGCAGTGGCAAATTCTTTAAAAGAGTTTGCAGACAGACTTGAAAAAGCGGAAAACTTTTCAAAAGAGCTTGGCGAACTTATCAGGGAAACCATAAAGAAGCATAAACGAATATTCTTCAGCGGCAATAACTACTGCGAAAGCTGGAAAATCGAGGCTGAAAAAAGAGGACTGTTAAACCTTAAAGCCACACCCGATTGCGTGCCCACACTGCTTGATAAAAAGAATGTCGAAATGCTCACCGAGCTTAATATTTTTACCGAAACGGAACTTAAATCAAGATGTGAAATCATGCTTGAAAACTACTGTAAAACCATAAATATTGAAGCGCTCACAATGCTTGAAATGGCAAAAAGAGAGTTCCTGCCCGCAATTCACAAGGCATCCCGTCAGGCCGCAAAGACCGTTAACCTTTACGAGGAAACGGGAATCTCGGCAACTGAAGAAAAGGATTTCCTGCGGAAAATTGCATCACTCGGCAGTAATCTTTCACTAAATATAAAAGAGCTTGAAGGGATCATGGAAAAAACAGAGAAAACAGAAAATTATATTAAGCTCTCAAGATATTTTGCCGACTGCGTTATTCCCTCTATGGATAAATTAAGAAAAACGGTTGACAGCGCGGAACCATTGGTCGGCTCGGAAAACTGGCCGGTTCCCACCTACGGCGAGCTTCTGTTCAGCGTATAAAAAAATCACATCTCTGCAAATTTTTTTGCAGAGATGTTTCTTTTGTCGAAATTAAAATTTTAAAATAGGGTTAAAATTTCTCACCTCCGTCAATAATAATATTAAATTATTTTCGGAGGTGCTGAAGATGAATAAGGTTGAAATATGCGGAGTTAATACGTCAAAGCTTCCCGTTTTGTCACGGGAGAAGAAAAAAGAGCTTTTTAAGCGCATAAAACAAGGTGATACTGCTGCAAGAGAAGAATTTGTCTACGGCAACCTGAGGCTTGTTTTAAGTGTGATGAAACGGTTCTCAATCCGTAATGAAAATGCTGACGATTTGTTTCAGGTAGGATGTATAGGACTTATAAAGGCCATAGATAATTTCGACACCTCGCAGAATGTTCAGTTTTCCACCTATGCAGTTCCTATGATAATAGGCGAAATCCGCCGCTATCTGAGGGATAATAATCCAATCAGGGTAAGCCGCTCCATAAGGGATACCGCCTATAAGGTCTTGCAGACAAAAGAACGGCTTACAAACCAATCGGGTGAGGAGCCGAGTTTAGATGAAATTGCAAAACAGCTTGAAATCACGCGTGAGGAGGTCACCTTCGCACTTGATGCAATTCAGGACCCCGTTTCGCTCTATGAACCTATTTATCATGACGGCGGCGATGCCGTTTATATAATGGACCAGGTCAAAGACGGCAAAAGTACTGATGAAAACTGGATTGAAAATATTGCTCTGCACAACGCGATTGATAAGCTAAGCGACCGTGAAAAACACATTTTAAGTCTGAGATTTTTCAGCGGAAGAACCCAGATGGAGGTTGCTCAGGAAATAGGAATTTCTCAGGCACAGGTCAGCAGGCTTGAAAAGTCGGCACTCAGCCATATGAAAAAATATATATAAAAATTGCCTCCCGCCAATTACTTTGGCGAGAGGCTTTAATCAGCTATAATATGTATAAATAGATTGCAAAAAAATGGAATACGCTCCCTGCAAGAACAAACAAATGCCAGATTG
>JBAYOS010000005.1:0-21494 GCA_041678125.1 Monoglobales bacterium | reverse complement strand
AGCAAGCTCAAGAAAAACTCCATGCTTATTTTAGCTGTGGTTCTTCACAACTTCCCCGAGGGAATGGCAGTCGGTGTTGTTTATGCAGGCCTTGTAACTGGCAACGCCGCGGTGTCGGCAACGGGAGCACTCGCTCTATCACTCGGAATAGCAATTCAGAATCTTCCCGAGGGCGCAATTATTTCCATGCCGCTCGCCTCATCGGGTGAAAAAAATTAAAAGCCTTTTATCACGGAGCACTGTCAGGAATTGTAGAGCCTATCGGTGCTATCATAACCATCCTTTTCGCCTCGGTTCTTACTCATGTACTTCCCTATCTTTTAAGTTTTGCGGCAGGCGCAATGCTGTTTGTTGTCGTTGAAGAGCTTATTCCCGAAATGTCGGAGGGTGATCACTCAAACATCGGTACAATGATGTTTACCTTAGGCTTTACCCTTATGATGTCTCTTGATGTAGCGTTAGGATAAAACCCTACCGCCTTACTTAGGAGAAAAAAACAAATAGAAAAACGGAGCAAAGTAAGCTTTGCTCCGACGTGGTGTCCCGTGCAGGAATCGAACCCGCATCTGCAGAACCGGAATCTGCAATCTTATCCATTAGACCAACGAGACTTACTATATTATTTTAACATACTTTGATTTTAATGTAAATATACTGTAATCACTTTTTTTATTTTTTTAAAAAAACACTTGCATTTAGTAAAAAATTATGGTATAATACTAGCATATATCGAATCTAAGTTTTGCGAGGTGAGAATTGTGCCAAACATTAAATCAGCTAAAAAAAGAGTTAAGGTTATTGAAACAAAAACTCTAAGAAACCAGATGATTAAATCCGCTCTTAAAACAAGCATTAAAAAATTTGATGCTGCTGTTGTAAGTGGCGATGCTGAAAAGATTAAGGAAGCTTACACAGCTGCTATCAAGAAGATTGACCAGGCTACAGTTAAAGGTGTTCTTCATAAAAATACTGCTGCAAGAAAAAAATCCAGTCTTACAGTTGCACTTAATAAGATTTCTTAATTATTAAAACTTTCTGCCACGAAAGCTGCAGAGAGTTTTTTTAATTTTCGGGGGAAAAATGAAAAAATTTGAAAATATGCTGCTTATTTCCGACATTGACGGTACGCTGATAGGGCACAGCTGGGAAATCAGCAAAGAAAATATCCAAGCTGCTACATATTTCATGGAAAACGGCGGATTTTTTTCATACGCTACGGGCCGTCAGACCCATGTTGCACAAAAAATTATAGACCAGCTCAAACCAAATGCGCCCGTTATTTGTTATAACGGTGCCGCAATTTACGATTATTTAGATAAAAAATATCTGTGGTCTGCTCCGCTGGAAAATGATATTGCCCACATAATTACCGATATTGCGGAAAATTGTCCCAATGTAAATATTGAAATTAACACTGCTGATTACATTTATGTACTGAAACAATCGGCTTCCTCTTTCCCAAGGTATCAGAGATTGGTTCCTTTGTTTAAGATTGTCGATTCGGTAAATGAGGTGCCTTTACCGTGGCTTAAAATTGTTTTCGTGATGGAAAGTGATTATATGCCTGTTGTCAGAAGCTATGTTGAATCACAGCCATATTACAAAGACTTCCAGTTTGGCCAAAGTGCTTCGTTTCTATATGAGCTTTTAAGCTTCGGAATAAACAAAGGCTCCGCTCTTCCGCATCTGGTAAAGAATTTGGGGCATATAAATAAAACCATTGCGGTGGGTGACAACGAAAATGATATTGAACTGCTGAGAGCTGCTGATGTAGGATATGCTGTTGCAGATGCTTCACCCCTGCTGTTAAGTAATTTTACAAACATTGCGGCCGCGCGTGAGGATCATGTTTTGGCTGACATAATCGAAAGACTTGATAAAAACCTGATATAAAACAAAAAAACCTGTTGAAATCACAACAGGTTTTCTTTTTAATTACACAAGCTCAATGATAGCCATCGGAGCTGCATCACCGCGTCTGGGCGCTGCTTTGATTACTCTGGTGTAGCCGCCTTCTCTGTCAGCATATTTTGGTGCAATTTCAGAGAAAAGTTTGAAAGCTACATCTTTATCGGTAAGGTAAGCAATCGCCTGACGTTTTGAGTGCAAGGTGTTTTCTTTACCCAGTGTTATCATTTTATCCGCCATGCAGCGAATTTCTTTTGCCTTTGCTTCAGTAGTAGAAATTCTACCATGTTCGAAAAGTGATGTCACCATATTGCGGAGCAACATATTTCTATGTGCAGTCTGGCGACCTAATTTTCTTGTTCCGGGCATAATATAAGCCTCCCTTTCTGAACAAATTTTTGCTTAAAGGGGCAACGCCCCCCGTATTATATATCTTCCTCTTTGTGTAAAGATAATTTAAGTGCGTGAAGCTTGCCGATTACTTCATCAAGCGATTTGCGGCCAAGGTTTCTTACCTTTATCATATCACCTTCAGTTCTGCTGATAAGGTCTTCTACCGTGTTAATCCCCGCGCGCTTGAGACAGTTATACGCTCTAACCGACAGGTCAAGCTCTTCTATTGTCATCTCGAGAACTTTTTCTTTCTTGTCATTGTCCTTTTCTATAACTATCTCAGTAGTTTTAGCATTGTCGGACAGCTCAACAAAGAAGTTGAGATATTCTATCAGAAGCTTTGCGCTTGTCGAAATAGCTTCATCCGGACCTATAACTCCATTTGTCCAAACTTCCATCGTAAGTTTGTCTTTATTGTCAAGGGTTGTACCTACAGAGTAGTTAACCTTGTTTACCGGAGTATAGCTGGAATCCATATAAATGGTTCCGATTGCAGCTGTAGCTTTATTAAGCTTCTTATTCTGATCGTTTGTTACATAACCTCTGCCCTTATCGACAACAATATCCATATAGAGTCTGCCGTCTGAATTAAGTGTTGCGATATGAAGGTCAGGATTAAGAATTTCGACATCGCTGTCGATTTTTATGTCGCCGGCTTTAACTTCGCATTCGCCTGCCGCATCAAGTCTGAGGGTCTTGGGACCGTCAGAATGAAGCTTGATTATAAGCTTTTTGAGGTTCAGAACTATTTCGGTAACATCTTCTGTTACTCCGTCCATTTTTGAAATTTCGTGCTGAACACCATCAATTTTAATTGATGTAACCGCACAGCCTTCAAGCGAGGACAATAAAATTCTTCTCAGCGAGTTGCCAAGTGTTATACCATAACCGCGATCGAGCGGCTCAACAACAAACTTACCGTATTTTTTATCCGATCTAATCTCTACACATTCTATACTTGGTTTTGCCAATTCTATCATGCTGCACAAACCCTCCTCATTGTTTATTATTTCAATCTGCTTTTTTATACTATCGAGGGTAGACCTGTCTTATATAAAGACAAAGCATTATTAAAATTTTATTTTGAGTACAACTCGACAATAAAGTTTTCTTCCACTTCAAAATCAATATCATCTCTTTCAGCAAGTTTTAATACTGTGCCCGAAAGAGTGTTTTTGTCAGCATCCAACCATTTCGGAACAATTCTTGAAGAATTTCTTTCAACAATGCCCTTCATTCTGTCAGTGCTCTTCATTTTGTCAGCAACAGAAATAACTTCGCCGGGAGATACGAGATATGAAGCAATGTCAACCTTCTTGCCGTTAACAAGAATGTGACCGTGTGCTACAAGCTGTCTTGCTTCCCTTCTTGTGCTTGCATATCCGAGACGGTATACAACGTTGTCAAGTCTGGATTCAAGAACCTGTAAAAGCATTTCACCGGTAATGCCTTTTCTCTTTGTTGCCATATCGTAATATTTTCTAAACTGTTTTTCAAGAACTCCGTAGATAAATTTTACCTTCTGCTTTTCAGTAAGCTGAATGCCGTATTGGCTGGGCTTTCTTCTGCCGGGTCTAGGATTTCTTTTGCTTGTTTTATCTATACCCATAGCAGTAGGTGTAATACCTAAAGTTCTGCATCTTTTCAGTATAGGCTGCATATTTCTAGCCATGTACTTTCCCTCCTTACTTACTAAACTCTTCTTCTTTTCGGCGGTCTGCATCCATTGTGAGGAATTGGCGTAGTATCTTTAATCATACTAACTTCAAGACCTGCTGTCTGCAGTGCTCTGATTGCAGCTTCTCTGCCGGAACCAGGGCCGTTAACATAAACTTCAACAGTTTTAAGACCATGTTCCATGGCAGCTTTAGCTGCTGTTTCAGCTGCCATCTGTGCTGCGTAAGGAGTGCTTTTCCTTGATCCTCTAAAGCCAAGTCCACCGGAAGAAGCCCATGAAAGTGCATTGCCGGCAGTATCTGTAATAGTTACAATGGTATTGTTAAAGGTTGAACGGATGTGAGCCGCACCTTTATCAATATGCTTTTTCTCACGACGTTTTCTTGTCGCTTTTTTTGTTACTGTTTTTGCCATATTAATCCGTTCCCTCCTTTATTTCTTTTTGTTTGCAATAGTCTTTCTCGGACCTTTGCATGTTCTTGCATTTGTTTTGGTTTTCTGACCTCTTACCGGAAGACTTTTTCTATGTCTTACTCCACGGTATGAGCCGATTTCCATAAGTCTTTTAATGTTAAGAGCTACTTCACGGCGAAGGTCACCTTCAACCTTATATTCACCGTCAATTTTCTCTCTGAGTTTTGCCACTTCATCTTCTGTCAGATCTTTAACTCTTGTGTCGGGATTAATTCCTGTTTCTTCAAGAATCTTTTTAGCTGAGGAATTCCCTATGCCGAAAACATAAGTAAGTCCTATCTCAACGCGCTTTTCTCTTGGTAAATCCACGCCTGCTATTCTCGCCATTTGATTTTGCACCTCCTGCTTTTACATTTCTTTGGTTTCTATTTAATTTAGGGTACAAATCCTTTTCAGGTTTGCCAGCCGCTCCCTTTTAATTACCTTATAATAATTACTTACCCCTGTTTCTGTTTATGTTTGGGGTTCTCGCAGATAACCATTACTCTGCCTTTTCTTTTAATTATCTTGCATTTTTCACAAATAGGCTTTACTGATGGTTTAACCTTCATTTTTCGGTTCCTCCTTCTTTGCGAACGGACATCATTTTGCCCGCCATGTTATTCTTCCGCGGGTCAAATCGTACGGCGACAGCTCAATCGTTACCTTATCTCCCGGAAGAATTCTTATGAAATTCATTCTGAGTTTACCGGATATATGAGCAAGCACCTTGTGCCCGTTTGGTAATTCTACTTGAAACATCGCGTTCGGCAGTGCCTCAAGAACCGTTCCTTCAAATTCTATTACATCTTCTTTTGCCAAGGAAAATCACCTCCGTAGATTTAATGATTAATTCTTCTTCAACTATCTATCATTCGGTTAAGTTGTTTCCTTATGGCCTTGTCACTTAAGGACTCAACTTCCGGCATGTAATGCTGTAAAACCTTGATATGCTTCATGCTTTTCTTTTTCGGGTTATGCTTTTTCCGGTTTTTGCCGTCTACAAGGTAAACATAAGGCTCCTCGGATTTTATAATCACAAAAAGTTTTCCCTTATCATGCCCCTTTAAAGAGACTACCACCGTTCCCTGTGCATACTCCAAAATATCACCTCAGCACATTGTAATTATCTCACAGCCATCCTTTGTAACAACAATTGTATTTTCATAATGCGCAGACAATTTTCTGTCTGCTGTTACACAAGTCCAATCATCATCAAGGACTTCCATTTCATATGTCCCTACATTGACCATCGGCTCAACAGCCAATGTCATCCCTGCCTGCAATCTCAGGCCTTTGCCGGGCAAACCAAAGTTCGGGACATCGGGCTCCTCATGCAGACTGCTTCCTATTCCATGTCCGACGAGGTCCCTCACAACCGAATAGCCGCTTTCCTCAACAAACTTCTGTATTTCGCTGGAAATATCTCCGAGGCGGGCTCCCTCACGGGCTTTTTCTATCCCCTTGAAAAAGCTTTCCTTTGTTACGTATATAAGACGCTGCGCCTCTTTTGAAATCTCTCCAACCCCGTATGTTCTTGCGGCGTCCGCATGGTAGCCTGCAAGACATACGCCTATATCTATACCAATAATATCTCCTTCATTAAGCTTCCTCTTATCGGGTATTCCGTGAACTATTACTTCATTAACCGAAGCACATATGCTCGCGGGATACCCCAAGTACCCCTTAAATGAGGGATGTGCGTTATTCTTCTTGATGTAATCAAACACGAGTTTATCTAACGCTTTGGTTGTTACCCCCGGCTTAATGTTTTCTTCAATAAGCTCGAGTGTTTCAGCCAAAATTTTACCCGCCTTTTTCATCAATTCAATTTCCGCCTCAGACTTGACTGTTACCATACTCAGACTCCTAACTGCTTAAACATAAGCTCGGTTGTGTCCTGGATTTGCTCCTGTCCCACAACCTCCACCAGCAAGTTTTTCTTTGCATAGTACTCTACAAGGGGTTCTGTTTTTTCATGGTAAACACTAAGTCTGACTTTTACGGTTTCCTCCGTATCATCATCGCGACTGATAAGTTTGCCGCCGCATTTATCACAAACGCCTTCTTTTTTCGGCTTATCATAAACTATGTGGTAACCGTGTTTACAGTTTTCGCACAGTCTTCGGCCGGAAATCCGCTTAATTATTTCACTGTCCGGTACATTTATCGAGATAACCTTATCAACTTCTATGCCCATCTGTTCCGCCGCTTCAGCCTGTTTGGTCGTACGTGGAAACCCATCGAGAATATATCCGTTTTTGCAGTCATCTTTGGCGATTCTCGCCTTAATCATACTAATCATAATATCATCGGGAAGGAGGTTGCCCCCGTTAATAAGCCCGGCAGCCTCTTTACCCAATTCACTTCCGCTTGCAATTTCTTCACGAATCATTTCACCTGTTGAAATTGCGGGAATGTTAAATTTTTCAGACAGTTTTTCGGCTTGCGTTCCTTTTCCTGCAGCCGGCGGGCCAAGTAAAATGATTTTCATTTTCTATCCCCCCGCTTTGCGACAATTAATCAAGAAAACCTTTATAGTTTCTCATCAGCATCTGAGATTCAAGCTGACGGTAGGTTTCAATAGCAACACCTACAAGAATCAGGATTGAAGTTCCGCCGAAGGAAACTGACAAGTTTCCCTGAGCCATCAGCATAGGAAGAACTGCGATAAGAGCAATTGCTACCGCGCCGATGATTGTTACTTTATTCATTACTTTAGTAAGAAAATCCGAGGTAGGTTTACCCGGTCTGATACCAGGTACAAAACCGCCGTTATTTTTAATGTTATTCGCCATTTCTACAGGGTTGTAAACCATTGATGTGTAGAAGAAGGTAAAGAACAATATCAGTATGAAATAAAGTATTGCATATAGCCATGAACCTGTGAACCAGGAAATCCAAGCAGGTGTTGCCCCTGCCGAGAACATGGCGGAAATTGTTGCCGGGAAGGATAAAATGGAGCTTGCGAAGATGATGGGCATAACGCCTGCCATCGATACTTTAAAGGGCACGTGTGTGCTCTGTCCGCCGTACATTTTTCTTCCGACAACTCTTTTTGCGTATTGAACAGGTATTCTTCTCTCAGCGTCATTAAGCATTACAACGAATGCTATAACTGCGAGACCGAGAACTACAACGAAAATAGCCACCCACCAGTTGTTTTTGAGCATCTGCCAAAGCTGAGCCAAAAGCGCCGGCGCTCTTGTTACAATACCTGCGAAGATTATGATTGAAATACCGTTTCCGATACCTTTTTCAGTAATCTGCTCACCTAACCACATAAGGAATGCGGTTCCTGCTGTAAATGACAGGGTAATTGTTATAAAGCTGAAAAAGCTTGTCTGACCGAGTACACCGGTATTCGCCATACCGACATAAAGGCCTGCAGCCTGTATAAAAGCCAGGATAACAGTTACATAGCGAGTCCATTTAGCAATAATTTTCTTGCCTTCTTCGCCTTCTTTTGAAAGCTTTTCAAGGGCAGGAATAGCTACAGCCAAAAGCTGCATTATGATGGATGAATTGATATAAGGTGTAATGCTCATCGCAAATATTGAGGCATTCTGCATTGCGCCACCCGAAATAATATTTACGAGGTCAAAAAGTGTTCCTGAACCTTTGCCTACGCCAAGGAGCTGGCTAAGTGCATCTCTCTCAAGTCCAGGTACGGGCACTACTGTACCCAACTGGAAAATTATAAGCATAAAAAGAGTATATAAAATCTTTTTTCTAAGCTCGGGGATTCTCCACGCGTTGACCAATGTCTTTATCACCTTAAATCACCTCAGCCTTTCCACCTGCTGCTTCAATCTTTGATTTTGCAGACTGTGTGAATTTTGCCGCTTTAACCGTAAGTTTTTTGGTAATTTCACCGTTACCGAGAACGGTAATACCGTCATTTATCTTTTTAATAACACCTGCATCCTTGAGAGCCTGTGCTGTTACTTCAGCGCCGTCATCAAAGATGTTGAGTGCTGACACTTTAACTTCAGTGTATGTTTTTCCGAAAATGTTAACAAAACCTCTTTTGGGAAGTCTTCTGTATAAAGGCATCTGTCCGCCTTCAAAACCGGGTCTTACACCGCCGCCTGAGCGAGCGTTCTGACCTTTATGACCCCTGCCGGCTGTTTTGCCGTTTCCGCTGCCGTGTCCTCTTCCCTTTCTCTTCGCCTCTTTTGTAGAGCCGGGAACGGGTGATAGTTCATGCAAACGCATAATCACACCTCCTTCAATTATAATTCTGTTACTTCTACAAGGTGTATAACCTTTTTAACCATGCCATTGATCTGAGCTGTGTTCTCATGCTCAACAACATCTCTGATTTTTTTAAGACCAAGCGCCTTTAAAGTATCTATCTGGTCCTTTTTACAGCCTATGGAGCTTTTCACCTGTGTGACTTTAATTTTTGCCATCTCTTAGCCCCTCCTTAACCTAAAAGTTCCTGCACAGATTTGCCGCGTCTTTCAGCAACATCACTGGCGCTACTTAATCCTGCAAGTCCCTCAATAGTAGCACTTACAACATTGCGATGATTGTTGGAACGAAGACATTTTGTTCTGATGTCTTTAATTCCAGCAAGTTCAACAACTGCACGTACTGCTCCGCCTGCAATAATACCGGTACCGGGGCCGGCCGGTTTAAGTAAAACTTCGCCTGCACCTGATTTACCGATTGTTTCATGAGGGATGGTTGTTCCGAGCAGCGGAACGGTTACCAAATTTTTCTTTGCATCTTCTATAGCTTTTCTTACTGCTTCAGGAATTTCGGCTGCTTTACCGTTACCGTAGCCAACATGACCGTTTTCATCGCCGACAACTACAAGTGCGCTAAAACGCATTGTACGTCCGCCTTTAACAGTTTTGGCAACTCTTCTGATGTCAACCACTTTTTCCTGCAGCTCTAAGCTGTTTATATCAAAATTTTCCTGCATAGTGTCCCCTCCTCCATATTAGAATTCCAGGCCGCCTTCACGCGCACCGTCTGCGAGACTTGCAACACGTCCGTGATAAATATAGCCGCCGCGGTCAAATACAACTTTTTTAATCCCAGCTGCGATTGCCTTTTCTGCTACCATTTTACCAACCTTGTTTGCTGCCTCTTTATTTCCACCGTTACCTTCAAAGCCACCTTCAAGAGAGGAGGCTGCCACTAAAGTTTTGCCTGCTACATCATCTATAATCTGAGCATAGATATGTTTAGCACTGCGGAACACGCAAAGTCTGGGACATGCTGCTGTACCGCTTAAATTTTTACGCACACGTTTATGACGTCTGAGTCTTGCAACGTTGCTTACGGGTTTGTTTATCATTTATGCCGCTCTCCTTTCATTATTTCTTAGCTTTGCCGGCTTTACCTTCTTTGCGTCTGATATGTTCATCAACATATTTGATACCTTTACCTTTATAGGGTTCAGGCGGTCTTTTTTCTCTGACCACAGCTGCAAACTGACCGACTTTCTGCTTATCTATACCGCTAACAATTATTTTGTTGGGGCTGGGCACTTCAACGGTTATTCCGTCTTCCTCGGGCATTTCAACAGGATGAGAATAACCTACATTCAGTACTAATACCTTACCTTGTTTCTGTGCTCTGTAACCTACGCCGTTAACATCAAGCTCTTTCTTAAAGCCGTTTGTTACGCCTTCAACCATATTGTTAAGCAATGTTCTTGTAAGACCGTGAAGGGATTTGTGAACCTTCTCCTCAGAAGGTCTTTCTACTGTCAAAACGCCATCCGCCAATGTGATTTTCATTTCAGGATGAAGTTCTTTTGTAAGAGTACCTTTGGGTCCTTTTACAGTTACTAAGTTTCCGTCACCGATTTTTACTTCAACTCCTGCCGGAACTGAAATCGGCATTCTACCAATTCGTGACAATTCTTTCACCTCCGCGGGGTGATTGAGTGCATGCCTTTTCGGCACCACGTTTCCCCCAAATTCGTATATTGTTTATTACCAAACGTATGCTAATACTTCGCCACCGACACCGGCAAGTCTTGCCTCTTTGTCAGTCATTATGCCTTTAGATGTGGAAATTATTGCAATGCCGAGGCCTCTTATAACCTTCGGAAGCTCATCCTTGCCGGCATAAATTCTAAGACCGGGTTTACTAACTCTTTTAATACCGGAAATAGTCTTTGATTTACCTGCACCGTACTTCAGGGTGATTCTGATGATACCCTGTTTGTTATCTTCGATTAACTGATAACTTTTTATATAACCTTCCGCATAGAGAATTTCAGCGATGGCCTTTTTCTCTTTAGATGCGGGAATATCTACACTTTCATGCTTTACAGAAGCAGCATTTCTGATTCTGGTCAGCATATCTGCGATAGGGTCCGTTATATGCATTTAATTTACCTCCTTCCGTATGGTAAAGCTTTTTACCAGCTTGCTTTTTTAACGCCGGGGATCTGACCCTTATAAGCCAATTCTCTGAAGCAGATACGGCAAATACCGAACTTTCTGAGATAAGCATGAGGTCTTCCACATACTTTACATCTGTTGTAGTGTCTGGTGCTGAATTTAGGCGTTTTCTGCTGTTTTAACACCATAGCCTTTTTTGCCATTTTTCTTATCCCCCTCTCAGTTTGCCGCGAATGGAGCGCCCATTAAGCTAAGTAGCTCGCGAGCCTCCTCGTCGGTTTTAGCGGTGGTTACCATTATGATATCCATACCTCTGATTTTATCAATCTTATCATATTCGATTTCAGGGAATATAAGCTGTTCTTTAATTCCTAATGCATAGTTACCTCTTCCGTCAAAGGAATTGGCATTAATGCCGCGGAAGTCTCTTACTCGGGGCAATGCTACGTTGAATAGTCTGTCGACAAATTCATACATTTTATCAGCTCTTAAAGTAACTTTAAGACCGATGTTCATGCCTTCTCTGAGTTTGAAGTTCGCAACTGAATGTTTTGCTTTTGTTATTACGGGTTTCTGGCCTGTAATAGCTGCAAGGTCAGCTGCCGCTGCATCAATCGCTTTAGGATTTTCTTTAGCTTCTCCCATGCCTATGTTAATAACTACTTTTTCAAGCTTAGGAATCTGCATTATGCTCTTGTATCCGAATTTTTCCATAAGAGCAGGTGCGATTTCACTTGCATATTTATCCTTAAGTCTGGCCATGCTCTGGTCCTCCTTTCAACGGTTTTTAGTCAATAATCTCCTGACAGTTCTTGCAGATTCTTGAGATCTGGCCATTTTCCAGAACTTTTCTGCCTATGCGAGTTGCTTTTCCGCATTTGGGGCAAACGCGCATTACTTTTGAACCGTAAATAGGAGTTTCTTTTTCAAGTCTTCCGCCGGTTTCACCCTGGCGACGAGGTTTGGTGTGACGGATTGCCACATTAACCTTTTCCACTATTACTTTGCCTGTCTTCGGGTCTGCGGAAAGCACTTTGCCTTTTTTTCCTTTATCTTTGCCGGTAATTACAACTACTGTATCGCCGGATTTTAAATGAAATTTACTCATCTGTATGCCTTCCTTTCTTACAGCACTTCAGGAGCAAGAGAGAGTATCTTCATATACTCTTTTTCTCTGAGCTCTCTGGCAACTGGCCCGAAAATACGGGTTCCTCTGGGGTTTTTATCATCTCTGATTATAACCGCAGCGTTATCATCAAATCTTATATATGAACCGTCAGCGCGACGCGCTCCTTTTACAGAACGAACTATTACGGCTTTTACTACATCGCCCTTTTTCGCTGTTCCGCCCGGTGTGCTCTTCTTTACAGACGCAATTACTACATCGCCGATGCTTGCATATTTTCTTCCGCTTCCGCCGAGTACCCTTATGCACATAAGCTCTTTGGCACCTGTATTATCAGCAACCTTAAGAAGTGTTTGCTGTTGAATCACGGTAGGTCCACTCCTTCCTTTTCGATCAATTTATTGTGCTTTTTCAACAATCTCAACAAGTCTCCATCTCTTATCTTTTGAAAGAGGTCTTGTCTCCATAATTTTTACTTTATCACCAATTCCGCAAGCATTATTTTCATCATGAGCTTTAAGCTTATAAGTTCTTTTAACAATCTTGCCGTATAAGGGGTGCTTTACATGGTCAGCTATGGCAACTACGATTGTTTTTTCCATTTTATTGCTGACAACCATGCCTATTTTTGTTTTTCTGTGATTTCGTTCCATAGTCTACAGCTTCCTCCTTTCCCTTACCTCCGTCATTATACCGACTTTTTGAGTTCGGCTTCACGGATAATGGTTTTTACTCTGGCAATTGTTTTCTTTACTTCAACCATTTTCATAGGGTTATCTAACTGGTTGGTGGCATGCTGAAATCTCAAATTGAATAGTTCTTCCTTCAGGTCTTTTAACTTGAGCTCAAGCTCTTCAATCGTTAATTCACGAAGTTTTTCGTTTTTCATTCTTTGTCACCCTCCGTTTTCTCATTTTCGCGGATAACAAAGTTACATTTAATCGGGAGTTTGTGCATTGCACGGCTCATAGCCGCTCTTGCAATTTCTTCACTTACGCCTGCAACCTCGAACAGAATTCTGCCGGGTTTAACAACCGCTACCCAATATTCAGGAGAACCTTTACCGCTACCCATACGTGTTTCTGCCGGTTTCTCCGTTACAGGTTTATCCGGGAAAATCTTAATCCAAACCTGACCGCCTCTTTTAATGTATCTTGTCATTGCGATACGGGCAGCCTCAATCTGGTTGCTTGTGATCCAGCCGGGCTCTAAAGCCTGAATACCGAAATCACCGTATACTACTGTATTACCGCGAAGTGCCTTACCTTTCATACGTCCTCTGTGCACTCTGCGATATTTAACTCTTTTAGGCATTAACATTATTTGTTTCCTCCTTTCGACACCTTTTTGCTCTCGGGAAGAATTTCACCTTTGTAAATCCAAACTTTAACGCCGATTTTACCATAAGTGGTATTTGCTTCTGCAAAACCATAGTCAATGTCAGCTCTTAATGTCTGCAAAGGAATAGTTCCTTCATGATAGTGCTCGGTACGCGCGATTTCTGCACCGCCAAGACGACCTGAAACGGAGGTTTTTATACCTTTCGCACCCAATTTCATTGCTCTACCCATAACAGATTTCATAGCTCTTCTGAAGGAAATTCTTTTTTCAAGCTGAGCTGCAATGTTTTCTGCAACAAGCTGTGCGTTAAGATCGGGGCTTTTAACCTCTACGATATTTATAGCAACATCTTTGCCTATCATAGCAATTATGTCTTTTCTAAGCTTTTCAATCTCCTGACCGCCTCTGCCGATTACAATACCCGGTTTAGCTGTGTGGATTGTGATGAACACTTTACCGACTTTACGTTCGATTCCAAGCTTTGCAATACCTGATAAGAAGAGTCTCTTCTTGAGGTAAACTCTGATTTTATTGTCTTCAACAAGATTGGTGCCGAATTCGCTTTTGTTTGCGAACCATTTTGAATCCCAATCCTTGATTATACCAACTCTAAGTCCGTGTGGATGTACTTTCTGACCCAAATCTTACACCTCCTTTATTCTTTTTCTTTTAATACGATTGTAATATGACTTGTTCTTTTGTTAATTCTGAATGCTCTACCCTGTGCTCTGGGCATAATCCTCTTTAAAATAGGGCCGGGATTTGCATATATTTCTGCAATATACAGACTGTCTACGTTCATATCGTGGTTATTTTCTGCGTTTGCAATTGCTGAATTTAATAATTTTAGCAATAACTCTGAAGCAGCCTTAGGAGTGTTTTTCAGAATACCTACTGCCACACCTACCGGCTTGTTTCTTATCAGGTCATTTACTATTTTTACCTTGCGCGGTGAAATACGAGCATACCTAAGTGTTGCGCGTGCTTCCATTCCTCGCTCCTCCTTTCGTAAGAAACAAAGTTTCCTTCTTATTTTACTGCTGTTTTTGAACCGGAATGGCCTTTAAAGGTTCTGGTCGGTGCAAATTCACCGAGCTTATGCCCTACCATGTCTTCTGTAATATATACAGGCACATGTTTGCGACCATCGTGTACTGCTATTGTATGTCCTACCATTTCAGGGAAGATGGTAGATGCTCTTGACCATGTCTTTAAAACGGTCTTATTACCTGACTCGTTAAGTTCGATAACTCTTTTAAGGAGTTTTTCATGGACAAAAGGACCTTTTTTTAGTGATCTGCTCATTATCCTTCCTCCTTATTACTTTTGATTTCTTGTCTTTACAATATATTTATTGCTTGCTTTTTGCCTGGATCTGGTCTTAAGGCCAAGCGCAGGTTTACCCCAAGGAGTAACAGGACTCGGACGACCGATAGGCGATTTACCTTCACCACCACCGTGCGGGTGATCGTTCGGGTTCATTACAACACCGCGGACTGTAGGTCTGATGCCCATGTGGCGTTTACGACCTGCTTTACCGATGGAAATATTTTCGTGATCAATGTTTCCAACCTGTCCGATAGTTGCTTTACAATCCATTCTTACCATTCTAACTTCACCGGAGGGAAGTCTTACCTGAGCGAATTTGTCTTCTTTCGCCATAAGCTGTGCAGAGTTGCCCGCACTTCTTACAAGCTGACCGCCTTTTCCGGGAACAAGCTCGATGTTGTGAATGAGTGTACCAAGAGGAATATCTTTAATCTGAAGAGCATTACCAACCTTAATGTCGGCATTTGCACCCGATTCGATTTTTGTACCTACTTTAAGTCCGAGCGGAGCGAGAATATATCTCTTTTCGCCGTCCTCATACTGAACGAGAGCGATGTTGGCGCTTCTGTTCGGGTCATACTCGATTGTGAGTACTGTTGCAGGTATATTATCTTTATTTCTCTTGAAGTCGATAATTCTGTATTTTCTTCTTTCACCGCCGCCTCTGTGACGAACAGTGATTCTACCATAGCTATTTCTGCCGGCATTCTTCTTAATAGGTTCAAGAAGTGATTTTTCAGGCACATTTGTTGTAATTTCCTCAAATGTGGAAACCGTCATAAATCTTCTTGCCGGAGAGGTAGGATTATATTTTCTTATAGCCATTTCTTTCTCCCTCCCTATTCTTAAGCCATGCCGTCAAAGAATTCGATAGTCTTGCTGTTTTCCGTAAGTGTAACAATAGCCTTTTTCCAATCAGGTCTTTTACCTTCGTTTTTGCCCATTCTCTTGAATTTACCGAGAACGTTAATGGTATTTACACTCGCAACTTTTACGCCGAAGATTTCTTCAACAGCCTGTCTGATCTGAATTTTGTTAGCACGTTTGTCAACCTCAAAGGTGTATTTTCTTTCCTGCATCTGAGCCATGCTCTGTTCGGTTACTACCGGTTTTTTAATGATGTCATGTGCTGTCATTATGCATACACCTCCTCAATCTTCTTTACTGCATCCTTAGTTGTGACCATTACATCATACTTAAGAATTTCATAAACATTCATTTCATTAACGAATGTTGCTTTAACATCTTTAATGTTTCTTGCGGATTTGTAAACGTTTTCGTTTTTCTCAGCTGTTACGATGAGAGCCTTTTCCGCATTTATTGTTTTAAGAACTTTTGCCATTTCGGTTGTTTTGACAGCCTCCATTTTAAGTTCGTCTAAAACGATGAATTCTTTATTCAGAACTTTTGAAGTAAGAGCAGATTTCATTGCAAGAAGTCTGACCTTCTTATTGATTCTGTATCTGTAATCGCGGGGTTTGGGACCGAGAGCTACGCCGCCGCCTGTCCACTGCGGAGCACGGATACTACCCTGTCTTGCACGGCCTGTACCTTTCTGTCTCCAAGGTTTTCTGCCTCCGCCTCTAACCTCGGTACGAGTTTTTGTACTCTGTGTACCTTGTCTTTGATTTGCTAAATAATTAACTACTACCTGGTGAAGTGCAGAATTATTAACTTCTACTGCAAAAATATCGTCGGAAAGTTTCATTTTTCCAACCTCTTCACCTGCCATATTTAATACAGCTATGTTAGGCATTTAATATTCCTCCTTTCGGTAAAACTTATATTATTTACCCGATTTGATTGCTTCCTTAACAATAAGCAGTCCGCCTTTAGGGCCGGGAACGCCGCCTTTTACAAGGATAAGGTTTCTTTCGCCGTCAACTTTTGCAACCAAAAGATTCTGAATTGTCTTTCTAACGTTGCCATAGTGACCGGGAAGCTTCTTGCCTTTGTAAACTCTTGACGGGGACGAGCAAGCACCCATGGAGCCTACTCCTCTGTGATAACCGGAACCGTGGGACATAGGACCTCTGTGAGTTCCCCATCTTTTAACCGTACCGGCATATCCGTGACCCTTGCTTGTGCCTGTAACATCAACTGTTTCGCCTTCTGCGAAAACATCAGCCTTAATTACATCACCAATGTTAAAGGAAGATATGTCATCAAGTCTGAATTCTCTTAAAATCCTCTTGTAAGCTACCTTCGCCTTGTCGAAATGACCCTTCATGGGTTTATTCATTTTTCTTTCAGCTTTGTCGTCAAAGCCTACCTGAATTGCTTCGTAGCCGTCAGTTTCATTAGTTTTCTTCTGAACTACTACGCACGGACCTGCTTCGATAACCGTTACCGGAATCATTATGCCGTCCTCGTTAAAAAGCTGTGTCATTCCAAGCTTTTTACCTAAAATTGCCTTTTTCATTTCCTTTACACCTCCATTTGGTTATTGGTTGACTTTTTCGTCAACATGACCGGATCTCAAACTCATGACCGAATGATTTCCTTATTTAATAGTGTCTTATACCAGCTTGATTTCGATTTCCACACCTGCGGGAAGGTCAAGTCTTTTTAAAGCCTCAACAGTCTTGGGTGTAGGAGCAATGATATCAACCAGTCTTTTGTGGGTGCGCTGTTCAAACTGTTCTCTTGAATCTTTGTACTTGTGCACCGCTCTTAAGATAGTGATTATCTCCTTCTTTGTGGGAAGTGGAATAGGTCCCGATACCTTGGAACCTGTTCTTTTTGCCGTATCAACAATCTTTGCTGCCGCCTGGTCAATCAAAGTGTGTTCATACGCCTTGAGTCTGATTCTCATTTTTGGTGTAGCTGCCATACATGTCGCCTCCTGAATTTATTTCGCTGCTAAAGTAAATATACCCTTCGGTATGCGACAACAAAATTCTGCACACGAATCCGGGCGTGTCATGTCGCCCTTCAAAATTACCCGGAAAAGCCTGGGCTTTCCGGGCACACATTGCATAAATACGCATAGGGGCATAAATATCCCCCAAGTGTTTACTTTCTGTGTACAGTGACTCTGCCGCCCGGTTTAAAATCGGACAAATCTCCACGGAAATTCCGGTTTTTCGCACTTTTTGCGAACCCGGTGCAACCTCCCGCTTCTACGATCGCCTTTAGTCACAGCAAGAATATTATATACTAATCCGTTATTCATTACAAGCTTTTTCGCGTAGAAATTTATCTAATATTTCTGGTATTTTTTATGCATAATGCACAAAGATACTCTATTTACATACTTTTCGAAGTATGATATACTATTTTTATTGAGTTTTTGAGGTGATAATATGGTGTTATTAAAAGAAGTAGCCGAAATATTGGAAAAGTCCTACCCCCTGTCCTACGCTTGCAGCTGGGATAATGTCGGTCTTATCATTGGAAACAGAGATAAAACCGTAAACAAAGTGCTTGTCGCACTTGATTTTGACATTGAGGTTGCAAAAGAAGCGAAAAAAGCGGGCGCCCAGCTTATTATAACTCACCATCCAATTTTGTTTTCACCTGTAAATAAAATAAATTCGGATACGCCCGAGGGCAGGTCGATTCTCTTTTTAATCGAAAACGGCATTGCGCTTTATTCTGCCCATACAAATCTCGACTGCGCGCCCGGAGGAATCAATGACTTTTTAGTTGAGCTGTACGGGTTTAAAAATATGCGCCATACTGATGTTGAACCTGATAAAACGTATGGTCTTGGCAGAATCTCCGACCTTGAGCGTCCGATGACCTTAAAGGAGCTTTCTCTGCATATTGCAAAAAAACTGAATTTAAGCTATATTAATTATATAGGTAGAGATGATGCAATCATCAAAACTGCGTTCACCTGCAGCGGCAGCGGTGCAAGTCTTATTTCCCCCGAAAAGGATGCCGATGTATTTATAACCGGCGACATAAAATATTCGGGCGCAAGAGATTTTCACCAGCAGGGACTAAATGTTATTTACGTCGGTCATTTTGAAACAGAAATTCACGCCATGAAGCTTTTTGAAAAGACTTTGTCGGTGCTTAACGTGGAAATTATTAAATCTACCTCTAACAAAAACATTGTGAAAACACAGGAGCTTTAAAAATGCCAAACGAAAATCCTGAAAACGGACATAGGCAAAGAGTCCGTGAAAAATACCAAAAGCTTTGTTCCTTTGAGTCCTACGCGCCCTATGAGGTGTTGGAATTTTTGCTGTTTCACGCAATTCCGCGCAGGGACACAAAGACTACGGCGAAGAATTTAATTTCAACCTTCGGGTCGCTTGAAGCTGTTCTCAGAGCAGATATTGACCTGCTGAAAAAACAATCGGGAATCGGCTCAAACGCCGCAGTTTTCCTTCACTCACTCGGTCAGCTGATGCTATATCTGCCTCAGCAGGAATCAAAGGTGATAAAAGGCTCGGGCGACGTTGGCGCATACGCTGTGAATCTTATGAAGGGCAAAACAGTCGAAGAATTTTTTGCCCTTGCGATAACCCCTAAAAACGAAATTGTAAACACTAAAAATATTGCAACAGGCAGGTTTTCCTCCGTCTCGGCAGACGTGCGCGAGCTTGTCAGGTTTGCAATAAACTCAGATGTTGACAAAATCATAATTATTCATAACCATACCAACGGCTCTCCTCTTCCGTCCTGCGCCGATGTAAAGGTTACAAGGCATTTGATTGACATTACCGCCTCCCTCGGCATAACGATTGCCGACCATATAATTACAGGGCATGACAGCTATTATTCCATGGCAGACAGCGGAATCATTAAAAAGGGGGACCCAAGATGATTTTTATATTTTTAACCTTAGTTTTTATTGCCTCCGACATTCTGACAAAATTTATTGTTTCCTCCAATATGTCCCTTGGCGTGTCAATTCCGCTGTGGAAAGATGTTTTTCACCTGACCTATGTACGAAACACGGGTGCCGCTTTCAGTCTTTTATCAGGCCAGCGCTTTTTTCTTATTTTACTGCCCATGATTGTAATTGCGGCTATAATTATTTATATAATAAGAAAAAAACCTCAAAATCGGGTTCTCATGCTTTCCTTTTCAATGATAGTCTCGGGCGGTCTCGGTAATCTTTTGGACCGTATAAGGCTTGGCTATGTAGTCGACTTTTTCGACTTTTGTCTTATAAATTTTCCTGTTTTTAACGTTGCCGATATTTGGGTTACTCTGGGGGCAACTATTTTTATATGCCTTGTTCACTTTTCAAAGGAGGATGTTATATGATTTTTACCGTCGATGAAAGCTTCTCGGGTATCAGGCTGGATAAATATTTGTCCGAGGTGTCGGGGTTTTCCCGCTCATATATTTCAAAGCTTGTCGATGATGGGCTGGTCTTGGTAAATGACCGTCCTCAGAAGGTCAGCTTTAAACTTGACGTCGGTGATTCGGTTTCACTCGAAATTCCCGAATCACCATCCGCAGAGCCTAAACCCGAAAACATTCCGCTTGATATTGTATATGAGGACGAGTGTATGCTCATTGTGAACAAGCCGCAGGGAATGGTTGTTCATCCCGCAGCGGGAAACTTCAGCGGTACGCTTGTAAACGCCCTGCTTTATCACTACGGCGAAAATCTTTCAGGTGTGGGCAGCGAATCCCGACCGGGAATCCTTCACCGAATAGACAAGGATACGAGCGGTCTATTGCTGGTTGCAAAAACTGACGAAGCACATATTTCTCTTGCCGCACAAATAAAGGCGCACAGACTTACGCGAAAGTATATCGCCCTTGTCCACGGGCATTTTAAGGAGCCCGAAGGAACTGTGGACGCGCCTATCGGCAGAAGTCCCAAGGACAGAAAGAAAATGTGCATAAATTATGATAACGGAAGGGATGCAATCACACATTATCGGGTAATAACGGAGTTTGAAAAATACTCCCTGCTTGAATTGAGACTTGAAACCGGCAGAACTCACCAAATCAGAGTCCACATGGCAAGTCTTGGCCATCCTGTTGCCTGCGACCCTGTTTACGGTGTAAAAAAGGAACAGCTCTCCGCAGACGGACAGCTTCTTCATGCTGCAGCAATCGGTTTTATCCACCCTCTGTCAGGAGAATATATGGAGTTTTCCGCTCCCCTGCCCGACTATTTTGAAGCCATATTGAAAAAATTAAAGTGAGACCTCCACGAAAAAATACAGGTGCAATATCATCAAAAGGATATTGCACCTTTTTATATATTTCCCCTCATCAATAAGGTTCGCCTACTCCTATAATGTGAATACCCCTCACTTTCTGATACTCATACGTTGAGAGTGAGCGGTTTCTGGCATCGTTGCTGTGGGCGGAAATCAAAATCCGTCTGTCACCTGAAAAGAAAGGTCTTAGCCTTGTAATTATTCCGCCATGCGTAAAAGTATCTCCGTAAAAGTTAAACTGAACAACATCACCAAGCTGCAGCTCATCCAGCTCCACTTCCTCGCCAAACGGCCCCGGTCCCTTGTTGGTGGTCATGAAATTATAAAAATACTCCACACCCGTCCATGCGGGAGCCCTGTCGTTCACTGAAATATAATACCAGCCGAAAGTCGGCGTAAAGTTCATAACTCCGCTTCCGGCATATACGCTTTGGGATATAAAATTTGTACAATCTCCGCCTATACCGGTAAAATTATAGTATTGCGGATTTCTGTCCAATGCCCAGTAGAGGGCATAAAGCACCGCCTGGTCGCGGTTATATTCAAGCATATTTTTCTCCTTTCACAAATAAAAAGTCCCCGCTACATTATATGCAGCGGGGATGATATATGATTTTGTTACATGAACATGCAAAGCAAAATAGGCAGAAAAATCGCGGGGACATAGTTCATAATCTTGAGTTTCGTAACTCCGAGAAGATTAAGCCCCAGTCCTATCAGCAAAATGGAGCCAACGCAGGTCATCTCTGCAATGACGGT
>JBAYOS010000004.1:0-22957 GCA_041678125.1 Monoglobales bacterium | reverse complement strand
GGACATGCTGACTATGTTAAAAACATGATTACCGGTGCTGCTCAGATGGACGGTGCTATCCTCGTTGTATCTGCTGCTGACGGCCCGATGCCTCAGACTCGTGAACACATCCTTCTCGCAAGACAGGTTGGCGTTCCTTATATCGTTGTATTCATGAACAAGGTTGACCAGGTTGACGACCCCGAACTTCTCGAGCTCGTTGAAATGGAAATCCGTGACCTTCTTTCAGAGTATGAGTTCCCCGGTGACGATACACCTATCGTTAAGGGTTCTGCTCTCGTAGCTCTTGAATCTTCTTCAACAGACATCAATGCACCTGAATATGCTCCTATCGTTGAGCTTATGAATGCAGTTGACGAATATATTCCTTCTCCTGAAAGACAGACAGACAAACCTTTCCTTATGCCTGTCGAAGACGTATTCTCTATCACAGGCCGTGGTACAGTTGCTACAGGTAGAGTTGAAAGAGGCGTTCTTAAAGTTTCTGAAGAAGTTGAAATTATTGGTCTTGCTGAAGAAAACAGAAAAGTTGTTGTTACAGGTATTGAAATGTTCAGAAAGCTTCTTGACGAAGCTCAGGCTGGTGACAACATCGGTGCTCTTCTCCGTGGTGTTGATAAGAAAGAAATCGAAAGAGGACAGGTTCTTGCTAAACCCGGTTCTATTCACCCACACACAAAATTCAAAGGTCAGGTTTATATTCTGAAAAAAGAAGAAGGCGGCCGTCATACACCGTTCTTCAACAACTACAGACCGCAGTTCTATTTCAGAACAACTGACGTTACAGGCGTTATCGAACTTCCTGCAGGCACAGAAATGTGTATGCCTGGCGACAACGTTGAAATTTCAGTTGAACTTATTACTTCTATCGCTATTGAAGAAGGTCTCCGTTTCGCTATTCGTGAAGGTGGCCGTACAGTAGGTTCCGGTATCGTAACATCTATCAATAACTAATTTTTAGTTACAAATTTAAAGCAGACAGCTAAGCTGTCTGCTTTTTTGTTAATAAGGCTTTACAAATTATTCTGGTTAATGTATAATTTACCTGTTGAAACTAATAAATTTATCGTTGAAAGTCTTATATAGAAAAGAGAGGGTAAGTATGAACAAAGACATAATAAAAATAACAAAGTACGATGTTCTTGACAAGCTTCCTGACCCGTTTATATTTGAAAATGGGGATAGGGTAAACACCAAAGAAGACTGGAACAAAAGAAAAAAAGAAATTTACAATACTGCTGTAGAATTTCAGTATGGCACAATGCCGCCTAACCCTGAGTTTCTTGAAATAGAGGAATTATTTATAAGCGGGAAAAGAAAAAATTACCGCATAATTACAGGTACAAAAGAAAACCCTGTTATTTTTTCTATGTATGTTTTTTTACCAAATAAAGATGGTAAATTCCCCGTAATTATAGATGGTGATATGTGTTTTAATTATGCATTTAGTGAAAGCTTTATAAAAACAATTACTGAAAATGATATTGCATACGTTCTTTTTGACAGAACAGAACTCGCACCTGACAGATATAATGATGGAAAAAGAATTGGTCAGATGTATAAAACATATCCTGAGTATACTTTCGGAGCCTTGGGAGCATGGGCATGGGGTTATTCAAGATGCGTTGATGCCTTGGAAAAGCTTGATATTACCGATTTAAGTCTTATTAGTTTTACAGGTCATTCGCGTGGTGGAAAAACAGCGTTGCTAGCCGGAGTGCTTGATGAAAGGGCGGCAATTGTAAATCCTAACGCAACTTGTGCAGGCTCCGGCTCCTGTTACAGATTGCATATTGAAGCAGAAACTGAAGACGGTGATATAGCTCGAAGTGAAACATTAAATGACTTAGCTACGAATTTTCCCTTCTGGATAGGACCCGAAATGTTGAAATATAAAGAAAGGGAAAAGGAATTACCCTTTGACTGTCACTTTTTGAAGGCTATGGTTGCTCCGAGGATACTCTTTTTATCAGAGGCTGCTAGTGATATATGGTCAAATCCCGTGGGCTCGTGGCAAACAACTATGGCAGCGACGGAAGTTTATAAGTTTTTAAATGCTGAGGAAAATGTATATTGGTATTTCAGACCCGGTTATCACTATCATGATATCAAAGATTTAAAAATGCTTATAAGTATTATAAGAAACAGATTCTACGGTGATGAAATTACAGAAGAGTTTTTCAAAACCCCGTTTGAAGAACCGGATTTAATGTTTGATTTTAAAAACCCAAAAGGACTTTAAAAAGAAGGAAGAGGTGCAATTCTTTGCACCTCTTTTTTATCTTTATTTTTCTTTTGGTTTAAATATTACCGCAAAAATATAACCGAACAAAATTGCAGCCGTAATTCCGCCTGCTGACGCAGCAAGGCCACCTGTGAAAATGCCTAAAATTCCTTTTTCATCAACCGCATTTAATACACCTGTTGCAAGTGTATAACCGAAACCCGTCAGCGGTACACTTGCGCCCGCTCCTGCAAGCTTGATAAGTGGTTCGTACAGACCGAAAAATGTTGCGAAAACACCGATGCAAACAAATAAAACAAGTATTCTTGCCGGAGTAAGCTTTGTAAAATCAACAAGAACCTGACCGATAGCACAAATAATACCGCCGATGACAAATGCCCATACAAAATTCATATTCTCATCTCCTTTCAAAACGAACTGCGTGAGCGATAGCGGGAATGCTTTCTCCCTGGAAGCAGGATTCACAGTTTAAAAGTGCACCTGTAGCTATAAAAAGGAGTTTATTCATCTTACCTTCTTCCATGTCTTTTAAAAGTTTTCCGCATAATACTGACGCTCCGCAACCACATCCGCTGCCGCCTGCGTGAACATCCTGTGATTTTAATGAATAAATAAGGAGTCCGCAATCGTTATATACATCTTTAATATCAATTTCGTTTTCCAGCAAATCAAACAGTAGGTTTTTACCGACATTACCGAGGTCACCTGTTACGATTAAATCGTAATCGCTCGGACTAAATCCTGTATCATTAAAATGAGCTCTGATTGTGTCAGCAGCTGCAGGCGCCATCGCGGCTCCCATATTATTGGGGTCTGTAACCGCAAAGTCTATAACTTTTCCCGTTGTAATGTGCGTAACATGAACAGGAGACGAATTGTCTGACGAAAGAATAATTGCGCCGCTGCCTGTTACCGTTCGCTGAGCGGTCGGAGTTCGTTGACCGCCATATTCCAGCGGCATTCGAAATTGTTTTTCAGACGAGCAAAAGTGACTTGAAGTCGCTGCAAGTGCATTTTTTGCAAAACCGCCGTCGACTGACATTGCCGCAAGTGACAGGCTTTCTGCCATTGTGGAGCAAGCTCCGTATAGTCCGAAAAAGGGCACATCCGTTTCACGAGCGGCAAAATGACTGCTGAAACATTGATTTATCAGGTCACCTGCAAATATATAGTCAATATCATTTTCGCTAAGATTTGATTTTTTTATTACTTCCTGTATAGCAGTTTGCAAAAATTTGCTTTCAGCTTTTTCCCACGAATCCTCGCCAAACATCATATCTTTTTCTATTCGGTCAAAGTAGCTCCCGAGCGGACCTTCCGATTCTTTTTTAGATACAATTGAATAATAGCTTTTAACCGACGGAGGATTTTCAAAACAAATAGTTTGCTTTCCTATTCTTTTTTCCATTTTATCACCTTCAAAAAAAATTTGATGTTTATAGTATAAACACTTTTTGAAAAGATAAACGAAAATATAAAATTAAGCAGATGCGATTTGCGCATCTGCTTTAGCTGTTAAAATATTTCTTCCAAATTCTCAAAATCAATTTCTTTTGGCAAAATTCCATTCTTGACCGAGTAGGCTGCAGCAGCTCCCGCTGCTTCTCCGATTACTGTAGCATTACCCGTTACACGATAGCTTGAATGTGCATAAAAGTCACCGCTGATACATCTTCCTGCCATCATTAGATTATCGACATCTCTTGAAATAAGTGCCCTGAGCGGTATGTCATATTCCTTTACGCCTCCGCTGTGAGAATAGGAGGTTGATTCTTCCTTATTTATAGAGTGGATATCCATACCGAACCTTGCTTTACAGATACAATCACTATGGCGTCTGCCTGATACAAGGTCGTCTCTTGTTATTTCATAAAGCCCCTTGATTCGCCTGCATTCTCTGACACCGATATAAGCCGAAGTCTGAACCAATTCAATATTTTGCCATAAACCGCCTAAACTCCTGAGTGAATCTATTAAATGGTTGATTTCCTCTCTTGCATGAATTGTTGCCTGCGTCAAATCCTCTGCACTATTTCCCTGATAACCGTATTCATGATTTGCCATTAAAATATAAGTATCATTCTGAATATAGAAAAGTGCAGGATCGCCGTAAGAAGGTGTATAACCGGTTTTTTTAATTGCTTCTAAAAGTTTTTGTTTCGGAGTTTTTCCGTGCTGATATATAAGTCCGTTATCAAGTTCGGTTATTTCGTCATACGGAACACCGCAAATCATTGCAATCAGGCTCATAGGCTGCGTTCTTCCGGAACCTTGCATTCCGATTTCATAGCTGCATCCGCTATGATAGCCTAAATCACCATCTCCCGTCGCATCAATAAATAATCTTCCGAAGAATTCCTCTCGTCCTGCTTTTGAGATTCCTACAACGGATTTTATCATATTATCTTTTTTTATTACACTTTCCAAAAAAGTATAATATTGAATATGTATGTTTTCTTTCAGGCACATTTTTTCTAAAAGGAATTTAATAGCTTCGGGCTCGCCCAGAAAATAACCACGTTCGGTATATCTGCCACTATTTGTGGCAATCATTAGGTCAGCAAATTCTTTTATCAAACCATTTTTATTGTGGATATCATGTATAACCGGCATAAGTCCGGACGTCCAAATTCCGCCAAGACAATTCTGTTGTTCAATTATAAGTACTTCACAGCCTTTTCTTGCTGCTGCTATGGCAGCACATACACCGGCAGGTCCGCCACCGCATACAATTACATCATAAGTTTTGTTATTCATTTCAAAACTCTCCTCTAAAAAATTAATTTCAAGGGACTTTTATTGCCTGTATTATCCATTATACTATTTGGATAGTTATATTGTCAAGTTTGCTGGGTGTTGACAACATCAGAGGAGATTCAGGCTCTTTTTTTAATATTTAATATGTATAGTATATACAATTTTTGAAAAGAATAATCAACGAAAACTTAAAATCGGAGGAAGTAAAAATGAGAAAATCTATATTTATATTTATGTTAATTATGTCTTTTATGTTTACAGGTTGCGGAAACAATCCTGCAAAAGAAAAGCCTGAAGAGGGCGGGGAAATAAAAATAGGTGTGCTCATATACAAATATGATGACACTTATATTTCAACTGTAAGACAGGCTCTTGAAAAAAAGGCGAAAGGGAAAGCACAGCTTTATTTAAATGACGGTAAGGGTGACCAGGGAACACAAAACGACCAGGTTGACCTCCTTTTGCAAAAGGGTGTTGATGTTCTGCTTGTAAATATGGTAGACATTGGCGCGGCTTCAACTGTCGTAAGCAAGGCGAAGGCTGCCGGTGTGCCTGTTATATTCTTTAACCGTGAGCCTGACACAAATGTTATAAAAAGCTATGACAAGGCACGATTTGTGGGAACAAATGCAAAGGATGCAGGCATAATTCAAGGTAAAATTGTTGCGGACTTATGGAAAACAGGTAAATATGACTCAAACGGTGACGGAGTTATGCAATATGTAATGTTCAAGGGCGAGCCTGATAACCCTGAGGCAGTTGCGAGAACCGAATATTCTGTGAGCACAGTTAAAGAAAACGGAATTTCCGTTGAACAGCTTGAGCTTCAGGTTGCAAACTGGGATACCGAGCAGGCAAACAGAGCAATGGAAGCATGGATTACAAAGTACGGCAATAAAATTGAATGTGTAATTGCAAACAATGACGGTATGGCACAGGGCGCAATTGCTGCTCTCCAGGCGGCAGGATATAATAAGGGTGACGAATCGAAGTTTATTCCTGTTGTAGGTGTTGACGCAACTGACGCCGCAAAAGAACTTATTTCAAAAAAATATATGTCTGGTACCGTTGTTCAGGACGGTGACGCAATGGCGGAAGCACTCTTGAAACTTGCTCTAAATGTTGCAGAAAAAAGAGAATTTCTTACTGAAACAGATTACGAATATGATGATACAGGAATTGCTGTAAGAATACCATATAAGCCGTATACAGGCCAATAAAATCTTGAAAGCGGTGAGCCCTAATGCAATCAGAAGATTATGTTTTGAAAATGGAGGGAATTTCAAAGGAGTTTCCCGGAGTTAAGGCGCTTGACAATGTAAAATTTAACCTGAAAAAAGGGAGCGTTCACGCACTGATAGGCGAAAACGGTGCAGGGAAATCGACTCTTATGAAATGTCTTTTCGGTGTAAATAAGGAAGACAGGGGAGAAATATATATAGACGGAAAAAAGATAAATTTTGATAACCCTGCGCAGGCACTGAAAAATGGTGTTGCGATGGTTCACCAGGAACTAAATCAAGTACTGCAAAGAGATGTGATGGACAACATCTGGCTTGGCAGATACCCGAAAAAAGGTATCAGGGTGGACCGCAAAAAAATGCTAAAAGATACGGAAGGCATTTTCAAGGAGCTTGAAATTAGCGTTGACCCGAGAATAAAAATGGGCAGGCTTTCCGTATCGCAAAGGCAGATGGTTGAAATTGCAAAAGCTGTTTCATATGATGCAAAGATTTTGGTTCTTGATGAGCCGACATCTTCGCTGAATGAGGAAGAGGTTAAACATCTTTTCAAAATTATAAGAAAACTCAAAGAAAAAAAATTGCGGTGTAATTTATATTTCTCATAAAATGGAAGAAATTCCGGTAATATGTGATGAGGTTACCGTAATGCGTGACGGTAAATGGGTAGCCACCGAGAAAGCTGAAAATATTACGACGGATAGAATGATAAAGCTTATGGTAGGCAGAGATCTTACAAGCAGATTTCCGCCAAAGACCAATAAAACCTCGGACATTATCCTTGAGGTCAAAAATCTTAGCGGGATGTACCCGCCGACTATAAAAAATGTATCCTTTGAACTGAAAAAAGGTGAAATTTTAGGTATTGCGGGACTTGTAGGCTCAAGAAGGAGCGAACTTCTCGAAACTATATTTGGGATTGCAAGAAAAAAATCAGGTGAGATTTTCCTGAATTCCGAGCGTAAGGATAATAAAAACCCCAGGCAGGCTATAAAAAACGGTTTTGCACTTATAACAGAGGAGAGAAGGGCAACGGGTATTTTTGAAAAACTGAGCGTTGAACTTAACGCTGTTATTGCAAACATTAAAAAATACTCGACATTCGGGGTGCTCAGCGAAAGAAAAATAAAGGGTGCGACGCGCTGGGTAATTGACAGCATGAGGGTTAAGACTCCGTCGGAAAGGGTGCAGATTAAAACGCTTTCGGGCGGTAATCAGCAAAAAGTCATTATCGGAAGATGGCTCCTGACCGAGCCGGAAATTCTTCTTCTTGATGAGCCGACGAGAGGCATTGATGTAGGTGCAAAATACGAGATTTATCAGCTTATAATAGATTTGGCAAAGAAAAATAAAGGTGTTATTGTGGTATCATCCGAAATGCCCGAACTTTTGGGAATTTGTGACAGAATTCTGGTCATGTCCAACGGGCGTGTGGCGGGAATAAGAGATGTAGAAAATATAACTCAGGAAGAAATTGTGGAGCTTTCCGCAAAATACCTGTAATTAGGAGACATATTTTATGGTAGACTTAAGCCTTAAAAAAAGAAAATTCAATGATGTTTTGCTTGATTATGCGTTGTATATAGTTCTTGGAGCAATGATTCTTGCAGTAATTTTGGTGGACCCGTCATTTGTTTCCTTGAAAAACATAACAAATATATTAAGCCAAGCTTCGACAAGAGGAATCCTTGCGCTGGGTGTTGCCGGACTGATAGTGTTGCAGGGGACCGACCTTTCGGTCGGCAGAGTGCTGGGTCTTTGTGCAATTATATCATCATCACTGCTTCAATCCACTACTTCTGCTGCAAGAATGTATCCGAATCTTCCCATGCTCCCACTGGTTGTCCCTATGGCTATTTCAATTTTGGTAGGTGCAATATTCGGTGCAATAAACGGATTCGGAGTGGCAAAACTTAAGGTTCATGCCTTTATTATCACGCTCGGAACACAGCTGATAGCATACGGAATTTCCTGTATATATATTGACAGACCGCCGCTTGGAGCACAGCCTATTGCCAACCTTGACGAGAGATACACAAACTTTGTTACAGGGTCACTTAAGCTGCTGAACATTGAAATCCCTTATTTAATATTTTATCTGATCCTTGTAGCGGTGATAATGTGGTTTGTGTGGAATAAAACCACGCTTGGTAAAAATATGTTTGCTATCGGCGGAAACCCTGAGGCGGCAGCAGTATCCGGAGTAAATACGGCGAAGAATATAATGATAATATTTATTATTTCAGGAATTCTTTACGGACTTGCAGGCTTTCTTGAAGCGGGACGAGTCGGCTCTGCAACCAGTAACACGGGCATAAACTATGAGCTGGATGCAATTTCTGCGTGTGTGGTCGGTGGAGTGTCTTTTGCCGGGGGTATAGGTACAATTCCCGGTGTGCTGATAGGCACACTAATACTCCAATTTATAAACTACGGACTGAATTTTATAGGAGTAAGTCCCTATTATCAATACATTATTAAAGGGCTTATAATTATTTTTGCAGTATCAATTGACGTAAGAAAATATTTGGTGAAAAAATAACGATAAACGGTGTAATGCAAAGCGTATTACACCGTTTATTCGATATGGACTTCACTTAATTATAATATTGACAAGTTCCGTAAATAGTGATAAAATAAAATAAGTTTATGCACAAGAAGGAGGGGACATAGGTGGCAGGGCTTTACAGGGATAACAGAACATTTTTCGGGATTGACGATGATACATGGATTGCTCTGGCAATATGGTCAATCTTGTGCTACTGGGGGTACCTTAATACAGTTAACGGTGTAGTAAATACAATTATTGGGAAACAGGTTTCATGGGATACCGTTGTTATAGTGCTTGTTTCAAGTATTTTTATCGCGCTGGGTTCCATGGCAGCGGTAAAAAGAATGGAACGCAGAGTCTTTTTGCTGATTTTGGCAATAGCTTTTTTATGGGTAATAAGTTTTATTATTAACGAAGATGCAAGAGCTTTGCTTAGAAGATATTACTTTGTATCCGTTATGGTCAGAGGTCTTGCGGGGATTTTATGTATCGGACATTTCAATAATTGGAAACGGTTAGCTCAGGTCGGGAAATTTATTATTATTCCGGGGATTATTCTATTTTACATACTGACGGTATTTGTTATTAACGGGTCTTCACAACAACTGTATCTGACTTTTTCTTACAATAACCTAATTTTTGTTGTCGGGGCATTTTGGCTTGCTATAAGAGGTAAAAATAAGATCATGTGGGTTTTTGCTTCTGTGGGAATGGTTTTTTTGATTGTAATCGGAAGCAGAGGAGCCGTTTTGTGTGCTATTACATACGTTGTACTGGAGTTTTTACTCAATAAAAAAATACATTTTGCACTGAAAATATTGTTTTTCGTGACGGTAGTTTTACTTTTCTTAAATCTTGAGAACATAGTGACTCAAATTGATAACATATTATCCGGTTACGGGTATGAGAGCAGAACAATTAATATGTTCTTTGAAGGAACATTGCAGGAGAACAGTGGCAGAAGTGACTTTTATTCTGCTTCGGTGGAGGTAATAAAAAAATTTGCTGTATTCGGATGCGGTATGGGAGGTTCATCCTTTCATTTATTTGAGCAAATATACGGAATACAGCCAAGACTTCCTCAACCCAAATATTCGCACAGTCTTATATTGGACTTTTTGATGGAATACGGGGTTGTTTTCGGACTGATTTTACTCTTATGGATTCTTATAAGTATTATAACAGCTTATGTTAAAGGAAGAAAAAACGGCGGTGACGGCGTTCTGTTTCTATTGCTTTCCATTTCTATATGTAAGCTTATGTTTTCAAGCACTTATCTGGCAGAATCTCAGTTTTTTATTTTACTGGGTTTGCTTGTTAATCTTAACTGTTACACCAACAACAGACCTTGGGAAAACTTAGGGGGCGGGGACAGATGACAGTTGAACAAAGATTTCTAACACACCTTCTGGCTTGCACCATAAATAATGAAGCGCCAAAATGCCCAAATGAAAAAATATCTTGGGAAATTATTTGGGATATGGCGGATAAACAAAAGATTTTGCCGCTTATTTTTGATACGGTAAGAAAGCTTGAAAAAGAGTATCAGCCTCCACGGGAAATGATGGTAAAATGGGGGAAAATCACGCTTGACTGCGCTCTCTTTTTTGCATTTCAGGCAGGGCAGATAAAAGAGGTTTTATCGGCTGCGGAAGAAAAAGGCATTGATGTTTTAGTCCTCAAGGGAATGGCTATAAGAGAACTTTATCCGACTCCAGAACTAAGAACGATGAGCGACTGTGACGTTATGATAAAGCCTGATAAGATAGAGCAAACTAAAGAGGTATTTTTGAGGGGTGGCTATCATGTGTCAAAAACCTACAAAAGTGAGAATATATACACAAAAGAGGGAGCGCTCACCTTCGAGGTTTTTCATAAAACGCCTCCGGCTCTCAGGTCATCTGACGGAACAGATTTTGATATTTGGAAAAATACCACGCAAATGCTTGGCAACCATATTTTTAAGCCATCAACGGAAAATATGCTGATTCATTCGGTATTGCATCTGATGAAGCATCTTAAATCGCGGGGAACGGGAATAAGAAACCTTGCAGACATTGTGCTTTTGCTGAAAAGCAGTCAGCTTGACTGGGATTCTATTATAAACAGGTTTGAGCTTTTGAAAGCAGACAAGCTTTTCTACGGATTATTATTGGCGTCGGAAAGATATTTTGGCTATAAAAATGAAATAAGCTGTCCTGAAATTGATGAGGGTTTTGTGGACAGGCTTATGACTTATATGCTTTCTTCCTCTGTTTACGGAAACATGGAGAATGAATACATTCTTGATGCACGCAAAGCGGAGGGTAGAAAAAAAGAGCAGCTGAGAAATTATTTTCACAAAATATTTCCTTCACTCAAAAATATGGCTGACAAATATAATTATGTAAAAAAAATGCCGATTTTATTGCCTGTTGCATGGATACACAGAATTATTACCGTGGTTTTTTTAAGGAAAAAATCCATAGCAGATAATATAAAATCAATGAGATCTGCCACCTCGGCGGTTGATGAACAGATGGACATTCTCAGGTATTTTGAAATAAAGGATTAGGAGGACACAAATGAAAGGGTTTAAGGGTTTCTTACAAAGAAAAAACATTGTTTTTTCAGCTAAAAGATACGGCATTGACGCGTTGTCTGCAATGGCCCAGGGTCTTTTTGCATCTCTGCTTATCGGTACCATCCTAAACACTATTGGAACTCAGCTTGGTATCAAATTGCTTATAGATATTGGCGGTTTTGCCTCGGCAATAAAAGGTGCTGCCATGGCAATTGCCATTGGTTATGCGCTCCAGGCGCCACCGCTTGTGCTTTTCTCATTGGCAACAGTCGGGCAGGCTTCAGACCAGCTTGGTAAAGCAGGCGGACCTTTGGCGGTTTTCTTTATAGCTGTTGTGGCTGCTGAAGTTGGTAAAATTGTCAGCAAAGAAACCAAGCTTGATATTATTGTTACACCCACCGTTACGATTGTAGTAGGCGTGCTTCTTTCAATGTGGTGTGCTCCGTACATAGGGGGTGCCGCAAGCGCAGTCGGCGGTGCAATAATGTGGGCGACTGAGCTCCAGCCTTTCCTTATGGGAGTTTTAGTATCAGTAATCGTCGGTGTGGCACTCACACTGCCTATTTCGAGCGCGGCAATCTGTGCGGCGCTGGGACTAACCGGTCTTGCGGGCGGAGCGGCAGTTGCGGGCTGCTGTGCGCAGATGGTAGGATTTGCAGTAATGAGCTTTAAAGAAAACAGATGGGGCGGACTTCTCGCTCAGGGAATCGGAACAAGTATGCTCCAGATGGGTAACATTGTGAAAAACCCGAAAATCTGGATACCGCCTACGCTTGCGTCCGCAATTACAGGTCCTATTGCAACCTGCATTTTCAAACTAAAGATGAACGGAGCGGCTGTATCCTCAGGTATGGGAACCTGCGGATTCGTCGGTCAGATTGGTGTTTACTCGGGTTGGGTAAATGATATTGCCAATGGAACAAAGGCTGCAATTACAGGACTTGACTGGACTGCGCTTATACTTATATCCTTTATTCTTCCTGCAATTTTAACATGGCTCATTTCTATCCCGCTCAGAAAAATCGGTTGGATTAAAGAAAATGATTTAAAACTTGATTTATAAAAAAATATGTGATATAATCTATCAGGTGAGATGAACTACATCTCACCATAAGGGCGCATAGCTCAGCTGGTCAGAGTACTTGCTTGACATGCAAGGGGTCACAGGTTCGAGCCCTGTTGTGCCCACCAAAAACGGAGTAAGCTTAATTAAGCTTACTCCGTTTTTTATGTGTGGCTTGATAAAAATTTAATAGTTTTAATAAAAAATATTGTATTTTAAAAAGGTTTATGTTACAATGGCAATAAAATAGAGGATTCCTTAATTATTTTAGCGGCAATAAAGAAGGGGTTTGTTAAAATGAGAACATTATTAATCTTAGTTGACGGAATGCGTCCCGATGCAATTGAAAATTTATCCGGAGTAAAAGATATAATGAGAAAGTCTGCATACACAATGAACGGGATGACTGTAAAGCCCTCAGTAACTCTTCCGTGTCATATGTCTCTTTTCCACAGTGTTGACCCTTCAAGACACGGAACCACAACAAATACATACGCGCCGCAGGTCAGACCGATAAACGGGCTGTGTGAGGTTCTTTATCAGAACAACAAGAAAAGTGCATTCTTTTATAATTGGGAACCATTAAGGGATTTAACAAGACCACTTTCACTTAATCTGTCATATTTTTGCAAAGGGAAGGATTTTGGGTATGATAAGGCAAATGATATGGTAACAGATGCGGCGATAGATTGCCTGTGCAATAACTATATTGATTTTGCATTTATATACCTTGGTTTCGTTGATGAAGCAGGGCACGCGTACGGCTGGATGAGTGATGAATATATGAAAGCAATAGATAACAGCTGGGACAATATTGATCGCATTATTGATGCCTTGCCAGAGGATTATACGGTGATAATTACGGCGGATCACGGCGGTCATGACAGGATGCATGGTACCGATATGAAGGAGGATATGACAATACCTTTATTAATTATGGGGAAAGACTTTAAGCCGGGCAGTGTTCTTGAAAATGTGAGCATAAAGGATATTGCTCCGACAGTTTCGAGCATTTTAGGTGTATTTCCCGACCCCGAATGGGAAGGGAAAAGCCTTATCTGAATGGAAATTCAAGTTATTTTTGGTTATAATATTTAAATTTTCAGTAAAGAATAAAGGCTATATATTAATGCCTTAGTGTAATGATATTTGGAGTGTTGATAAAAAATGAATAAATTAAATGGACTGCATCCGGAGAATGTTTTTAAATTTTTTGAGGAAATAAGCCTGATTCCGAGAGGCTCGGGAAATATGAAGCAAATATCGGATTACTGCGAAGAATTTGCAAAAGAGCATTCGCTTAGAATTATTCGTGACGATGCGGATAATATAATTATTTTCAAAAACGGGACTGCGGGCTATGAAAATGCACAGCCTGTGATACTTCAGGGGCATCTTGACATGGTTTGTCAAAAGGAGCCCACCTGCACTATAGATTTTGAAAGGGACGGACTTGACATATACGTTGACGGTGACTATATAAAGGCAAGAGGGACAACCCTCGGAGCGGATAACGGTATTGCGGTGGCAATGGTGCTTGCGATTTTGGCAAGTGATAATATCGCTCATCCGCCGATTGAGGCGATTTTCACAACTGATGAGGAAATCGGTATGATCGGAGCGTCAAAACTTGATGTGTCTGAAATTAAAGGGAAAAGAATGATTAACATTGACTCGGAGGAGCAGGATCTTTTAACAACCTCTTGCGCAGGCGGAATGGAGTATAAGCTCAGCATTCCGATAAAAAGAAGAATAGCAACCGGAAGCAAGATTTCCTTTTCGATAGCCGGACTTAAGGGCGGCCACTCGGGTGTGGAAATTGATAAAAAACGAGTGAACGCAAGTATCCTAATGGGAAGGATATTGAACCATTTAAGAAAGTTTGAATTTGATATAATTTCTATCACCGGCGGCGACAAAAGCAATGCGATTACTAATGCCTGCATGGCGGATATTTTAACAAAGGATGCAGAAAAATTCATTTCAGCGCTTAGAGATTATGAACAAACTATCAAAAATGAAATAGATGACAGAGAACCCGATTTTATTATTTCCATAGAAACTTTCGGGGAGAGCGCACTTGAGGTTTTTGAAACGGACACAAAGGAAACCCTAATTTCTGCTTTGGTATTGATTCCAAACGGTATCATTGAAATGAGCGCAACCATTGACGGTCTTGTCGAAACCTCATTGAATCTCGGAATATTAAAAACGGACAAGGAAAATATCACACTTGTTTCCGGACTCAGAAGCAGCAAGCTTTCGGCACTTGATGCTCTGGAAGAAAAGCTCGGAGTTTTGGCAGATACTCTCGGATTAAGCTATAAAACATCGGGCAAATATCTGCCTTGGGAATATAACAGAAATTCCGTGCTGCAAAAGCTATATATTGAGTGCTTTGAAGAGAAATTCGGCTATCCGCCCAAGGTGGTTGCCATCCATGCAGGTCTTGAATGTGGTGTTTTGGCTTCAAAAATAAGTGGCCTTGACTCCATTTCCATAGGGCCGGAATTGTTTGATATCCACACGGTAAATGAAAGGGTAAGTATAAAATCTGTTCGGGAAATGTATCAGTTGATTTTAGATGTCCTGAAAAAAATGGATAAGTAAATATTTAAATATTAAATTTAATGGCATAATAAAAATATTAAAGTAAAGGTGGTAGTAGAAATGCAAAATCAAAAAGACTTTAAACCTTACATCCCGGCAGGAAAAGTTACGCCTGAGCTTACCATTACTTCGATAATTATCGGAATGATTCTTTCCGTTGTATTCGGTGCAGCAAACGCGTATCTCGGCTTAAGAGTTGGTATGACCATATCTGCGTCAATTCCGTCGGCAGTTATTGCGATGGGTGTTATACGCGTTATGATGCATAAAAACTCTATACTTGAAAGTAACATGGTGCAAACCATCGGGTCGGCGGGTGAATCCCTCGCCGCAGGTGCTATTTTTACACTTCCCGCGCTGTTCCTTTGGGCAGCAGAAGGCAAAATGGACAGGCCCGATATACTTGAACTTACAACAATTGCATTACTGGGCGGACTGCTTGGTATATTCTTCATGGTTCCTCTCCGTAACGCGCTGATTGTCAAAGAACACGGTATTCTTCCTTACCCTGAAGGGACAGCCTGTGCAGAGGTTTTGCTTGCGGGCGAAAACGGCGGTTCAAGAGCCTCAACCGTATTTGCAGGTATGGGGTTTGCAGCCCTCTATAAATTTATAATTGACGGTCTTAAACTTGTTTCGGGCGAAATCTCGTTAAAGGTTAAAGGCTACGCAGGTGAAATCGGCACTCAGATTTATCCGGCAGTTATAAGTGTCGGCTACATTTGCGGTGCGAAAATCGCTTCCTATATGTTTGCCGGCGGTATTTTAAGCTGGCTGGTTATAATTCCCATGATAGTATTTTTCGGTGCTGATATTACCCTTTTCCCGGGGAAAATGCCCATCAGTCAGATGTTTGCAGCAGGTGGCGCAGGCGCTATCTGGAGCTCATATATCAGATATATAGGTGCAGGAGCACTCGCAGCGGGCGGTATTATCAGCCTTATAAAATCCCTGCCCCTTATTGTTACAACCTTCCGTGATGCAGTCAAAGGAATCGGCGGCTCAAAAGGGACCGACCGTACTTCCATTGATTTAAGCATGAAAACGGTTATCATTTCTATTATAGTTCTTATCGTTTTAGTGTGGCTTGTGCCAGCAATTCCGGTAAGTTTGCTGGGGGCGTTGCTTGTTGTTGTTTTCGGGTTTTTCTTTGCGACAGTATCTTCCAGAATGGTTGGTCTTGTAGGCAGCAGTAATAACCCCGTTTCGGGCATGACCATAGCAGCACTTCTTATAACAACACTTCTGCTTAAACTCACAGGCGACACAGGCGTTTCGGGAATGATCGGTGCTATTGCGATAGGTTCTATTATTTGTATTGTATCAGCAATGGCAGGGGATATGTCGCAGGACCTTAAAACAGGCTATCTTCTCGGCGCAACACCAAAAAAACAGCAGATTGGCGAAATACTCGGCGCAATCGTGGCAGGACTTGCTATCGGCGGAACACTTTATCTGCTGGACAGTGCGTGGGGTTTTGGCGGAAACGAGCTTGCGGCTCCTCAGGCAACACTCATGAAGCTTATTATTGAAGGTGTTATGGAGGGTAATCTCCCATGGACACTTGTATTCATCGGAGTATTTATTGCAATTATTGTTGAAATAATCGGCATCCCCGTACTTCCTTTTGCAATTGGTGTTTATCTGCCTGTTCAGCTTAATGCTTGTATAATGATAGGCGGGCTTATAAGACTTGCTTTAGAAAAAGTTAAACGCAATAAGGAAGAAAAAGGCGAGATAGTGAATAACGGTATTCTCTTCTGTTCGGGAATGATTGCCGGTGAAGGTATAGTGGGCATTTTACTTGCTCTCCTTGCCGTATTCCAGCTTGATTCAATTATCGATTTGGCGACAAGATTCGGCATTTCGGCGCCGGTTGCCAATGTTGGCGGTCTTGTGCTGTTAGCGGTAATTGTTATAACAATTTTAAAATTTACTCTTTGGAAAAAACGTGCAAAAATATGATAAAGAAGAATAGAAAAGCACAAGAAAATTATCTTGAAAAAATCCCTGTCCGCGCTGACATAAAATGGTCGGTGGATGCGGATAAAAATGTAACTCTTTCAATAGAGAACAAAGGTCTTTTCAATAGAATAGCACAAAAGTTTTTCAAGAAACCCAAGATAAGCTATGTGCATCTTGATGAAACGGGCAGTTTTATCTGGCCGTTAATTGACGGAGAAAAAAGCATAATAGAATTAGGTCAGGAGCTTGAAGGGGAGTTCGGCGAAAAGGCAAATCCTCTTTATGAAAGACTTGCAACATATTTTCGCATATTGGAGAGTTACGGATTTATAGTCTGGAAATAGAAAAAGGAACCCTAGGGTTCCTTTTTTATCTGTAAATATAAAAACCGTTGCCGAAGATTTGCTGAGATTCGGAGTAAACTATAAAGGCGGCGGGGTCAATCGACAGAATTTTTTTTTGAAATTCCTGAAGCTCCCGGGATTTCAGCGCGCAAAAGAGAACATTTTTACGGTTTGAGGTGTATGCCCCCGTTGCATTTATCAGGGTTACACCACGGGGAGAGGTGGATACAAGCATTTTTGCGATGACTTCTCCCAGGTCGGTGATTACAAATGCCACTTTAGAAATATTTAAACTTCTGATAAGCCAGTCAATAGCGGTTGAGGATACAAAAAGTGTAACTATTCCGAACAGCGCAAGCTCAAAGTTTTTGAAAACGAGCAGAGATAATAATATAATAAATCCATCAACAAACATTAAAATTTTACCTATAGGAAGATTTGGGTTTTTGTGCTGGAGCAGTCTGCCTAAAACGTCTGTCCCGCCCGTTGACGCACCGGCAACAAAGGTAATTCCGATTCCGATTCCGAAAAGTGCGCCTCCCACTACTGAGGCGAGGAATATGTCATGTATAACCGGAGGAATATATGAGAAAAGCTGGACAAATAAAGAGGTAAGACCGGTGCCGAGAAGCGTCCTTATGGTAAACTGTTTCCCCAAAAATTTAAGGCCCACCAAAAGAAGCAGAATGTTTGTAAGGGCATAGGAAAGTCCCTGAGGGACTTTCATGGTCAGATATAATATGGTTGATATACCTGATACGCCGCCGCCGACAATTTTGTTCGGAGTAAGAAAAACTGCTATAACAAACCCGGTTATAGCCGCACCAAGCGTTGTAAGTAATAAATATTTAAATTTTTTCATAAATTTTCTCCTAAATATTCGGTTATCATTATATTATAACCAGAAAAAAATAATGTTAATATTTACTGCGGGAAAAAGATTTTTATAGTTTGTCAATTATTTACTTTTTCTTGACACATAAAGGAAAAGATGGTATAATATTTTTATCGCTTTTTAAACGGAAAAAACGCTCTACAGACCTGCAGTTGAGCGGTTAAAAAATAAAGCAGGAAGAAAGGTTAGGAAAAAACATGAAAAAAATTATTAAGGTGACCTCTATTGTTGTAGCTTTGGCTATGATGATCGCATGTCTCGCAGGTTGCGGACAGGCAAAAAACAGTAATGCAGGAGCTATTAAGATTGGCGGTATCGGACCTTTGACTGGTGGAGCTGCTATTTACGGACAGGCTGTTAAAAACGGCGCGGAAATTGCTGTTGAGGAAATTAACGCTCTCGGCGGAGACATTAAGTTCGAACTTAAATTTGAGGACGACGAAAATGACGCTGAAAAATCTGTAAACGCTTATAATACCCTTAAAGACTGGGGTATGCAGATTTCTCTCGGAACAGTAACAACTCAGCCTTGTATCGCTGTTTCGGCAGAGGTTAATGCTGACAGAATTTTTGCTCTCACACCTTCTGCATCTTCAACAGATGTTCTCGGCGGTCAGCCTGATGCAAACGGTAATATTACCATTCCGAGAAAAACAAGCATGTTCCAGATGTGCTTTACAGACCCCAACCAGGGTATTGCTTCTGCTCAGTACATTAAAGACCAGAACCTCGGAACAAAAATTGCAGTTATTTACAATAACTCAGACGCTTATTCCACAGGTATTTACCAGAAATTCCAGTCTGAAGCAGACAGAGAAGGTCTTAACATTGTTTGCGTAAAAACATTTACAGATGACTCTGCTAACGACTTTACTTCTCAGCTTAATGAAATTAAAGCTGCAGGCGCAGACCTTGTTTTCCTTCCTATCTATTATACACCTGCATCACTCATTTTAGCTCAGGCTAAGAAAATGCAGTATGCACCTAAATTCTTCGGCGTTGACGGTATGGACGGAATCCTTACTCTTGAAGGTTTCGATACCTCTCTTGCAGAGGGTGTTATGCTTCTCACTCCTTTCACAGCAGACGCAGAGGATGAATTGACAAAGAATTTTGTTGCAAAATACAAAGAAAAATTCGGCGAAACACCTAACCAGTTCGCGGCAGACGCTTATGACTGTGTATACGCTATCTATGAAGCTTGCAAAAAAGGTGAAATTACATCCGAAATGGCAGCATCGGAAATTTGTGAAAAGCTTATCTCGATCTTCACTTCAAAAGATTTCAGCATCGACGGTCTTACAGGCGAAGCTATGACATGGTCTGAATCGGGCGAAGTATCAAAAGCTCCTAAGGGCATGATTATCAAAAACGGAGTTTACGTTGGTATGTAATTACCGCGTTAGCAATAACAGGGGGGAGGCGGCTTGGAGCCGCCCCTCTTTGTTACTTAAGATTTGAATAATTAGCAGACCTGCAAACTTTTTTGTTTGGAGGTTTGCCAATTATTTAATTTTTTATTTTCAGATTGGAGAGTAAACTATGACCTTTATTTCAAACATCATAAACGGAATAAGTCTTGGAAGTGTTTATGCCATAATTGCTTTGGGTTATACAATGGTTTACGGCATTGCAAAAATGCTTAACTTTGCTCACGGTGATGTAATAATGGTGGGTGCATACATTTCTTTCTGTGTGACGTCCTACCTGAAACTTCCCCCGCTGGTTGCGGTAGTCGCTGCGATGGCAGTGTGTATGGTTTTAGGCATATTGATTGAAGCATTAGCTTATAAACCGCTCAGAAAAGCTACTTCACTGGCAGTTTTAATAACTGCGATCGGTGTAAGCTATTTCCTTCAGAATATTGCCCTTTTGATATGGGGAAGCGCGCCGAAAACCTTCTCATCTGTCGTTCCATTTGATTCAATTGCACTTTTCGGCGGAAAGCTTATCATTACGATAGAGTCTTTGGTAACGGTGGTTACATGTATAGTTATAATGATTGCGCTTACTCTCTTTACGAAAAAGACCAAAACAGGAAAAGCCATGAGAGCTGTTTCAGAGGATAAAGATGCGGCAGAGCTTATGGGAATAAACGTAAATGCAACAATTTCCACCACATTTGCAATAGGCAGTACATTAGCTGCAATAGCGGGCGTACTTCTCTGCTCTGCATATCCCGTACTTGTTCCGACAACAGGTTCAATGCCCGGTATTAAGGCATTCACGGCCGCTGTTTTTGGCGGTATCGGCTCAATTCCGGGTGCAATGATTGGCGGGATACTTCTCGGTATAATTGAAATATTCAGCAAGTCATACATTTTAACAATGCTTTCCGATGCTATAGTTTTTGCCGTGCTTATTATAGTTCTGCTTGTTAAACCTACAGGCATTTTGGGCAAAAATATTACTGAAAAGGTGTGAGGTGATATTATGAACAGATATAAAACTCTAAATAAATTCACCAAAACCAACATAAAAGCATACGGCATAATACTTCTGGCGTTTATCATTCTTTTCCCGATGCAGAAAATGAATATGATAAACAACTCTTTAAGCGGTCAGCTTGTTCCCATTTGCACATATATAGTAATGGCAATATCCCTCAACCTGACGGTTGGATTTCTCGGAGAACTGAGTCTCGGTCACGCAGGATTTATGAGTGTCGGAGCCTTTACTGGCGTTATTACTGCGGTATGTCTGCAGGATGCTGTTACTTCCGACCCTTTAAGACTTTTTATAGCAATTATAATAGGGGGAATATTTGCGGGAATTGCAGGATTTGTAATCGGTATTCCCGTTCTCAGACTTAGGGGAGACTATCTTGCGATAGTAACTCTTGCATTCGGTGAAATTATAAAAAATATTATAAACTGCCTTTATGTGGGCGTGGACAAAAACGGTCTTCACATAAGCATGACAAATGTCAGCGCACTTGGCATGGAAGGCGGCAAGCTTATTTTAAACGGTCCGCAGGGAGCTGTGGGCGTAACTAAAATTGCCACCTTTTCTGCCGGGATTATACTGATTATATTTACACTGTTTGTTGTTTTAAACTTTGTAAACAGTAAATCCGGACGTGCGGTAACTGCAATCCGCGACAACAGAATTGCGGCGGAATCGGTCGGTATCGGCGTAACAAGATATAAACTGACAGCATTCATTATTTCTGCTGCTCTTGCAGGTATGGCAGGCGCATTATATGCAATGAACTTTTCTACCATTGCGGCTAAGAAATTTGATTTTAACACCTCGATACTGATTCTTGTATTTGTGGTACTTGGCGGAATGGGTAACATTGTCGGCACGATTATTGCAACAACCCTTCTTTATATGCTGCCCGAAATGCTTCGCGGCATGGAAGATTACAGAATGCTTATCTACGCAATAGTTCTCATTTTGGTTATGCTTATAACAAACACACCGAAAGCTAAGCAAATGATTGAGAAAATAACTCATAAAATTCGCAAGGGGGTAAAAAGTAATGGATAAAATGGTACCTGTTCCGAGCAATGCGATTATTCCGGAATGCGATATTGACAAAACCCCTATACTTGAAACTCACCACCTCGGCATAGATTTCGGCGGACTTACAGCGGTTGACGAATTTTCGCTTACTGTGGGCAGAACTGAAATCGCAGGACTTATCGGTCCTAACGGAGCAGGAAAAACCACGGTATTCAACCTTCTGACAAATGTCTACCAGCCAAGCCGCGGAGTTATCATGCTGGACGGTAAAAATACCGCGAAAAAAACTGCCGCACAGGTGTGCAGAATGGGCATTGCCCGTACATTCCAGAATATTCGTCTTTTTTCAAATATGACCGTTATTGACAATGTAAAGGTTGGTATGCACAACTCGATTAACCAGTCGCTTGCTTCGTCAATAACGCACCTTTTCGGATATAAAAAATCTGAAAAGAAATCGCGCGAGGAAGCGCTTGAACTGCTGGACTTTTTCGGACTTGCCGACCTGGCTCAGCATAAAGCAGGCTCACTGCCTTACGGGGAACAGCGCCGACTTGAAATTGTTCGCGCACTTGCAACACGTCCCGGAATAATCTTACTGGACGAGCCGGCGGCAGGTATGAACCCGTCCGAAACTGCTGAGCTTATGGAAAATATCCGTAAAATCAGAGATGAGTTTAATATTGCAGTTTTGCTTATTGAACACGATATGAGTCTTGTTATGAATATCTGCGAAGGTATTTGCGTGCTCGACCACGGTAAAATTATTGCAAAAGGCTCGCCCGAAGAAATTAAAAACAACCCTAAGGTTATAGAAGCTTATCTTGGCAAGAAAAAGGAGGCGTGAAAATGTTAAAGGTTGATAATATAAATGTTTATTACGGACAAATTCACGCATTGAAGGATGTATCAATCGAAGTAAACCAAGGAGAGATTGTTGCACTTATCGGAGCAAACGGTGCGGGCAAATCCACCGCGCTCAGAACCATTTCGGGTCTGCTCCGTTCAAAAACGGGAAGTATTGAGCTTTTTGACCAGGATATTTCTACAACAGACGCCTATAAGCTTGTTTCAAAAGGACTCGCCCATGTTCCCGAGGGCAGAAGAATTTTCCTTCAGATGACTGTTCAGGAAAACCTTGAAATGGGTGCCTACACTAACCCTAAAGATGTTAAAGAAGGACTTGCCGATGTTTACTTCCGATTCCCCAGACTTAAACACCGCAAACATCAGATTGGGGGAACTCTGTCGGGTG
>JBAYOS010000003.1:0-23681 GCA_041678125.1 Monoglobales bacterium | reverse complement strand
TTTGCTGGCACAATCGGAAGTTTTTTCCAGAATTATCAGCGGATTATAAATATTTTCGCCGGTATCCTGATAATAATTTTCGGGCTGAAATTCATGGGGCTCCTGAAGATTAATATCTTCCGAGGAATTCATCAGAAAATGGACAATCGGAACTACGGATTTTTTCCCTCAGTACTTATGGGGATTATCTTTTCTTTAAGCTGGACGCCTTGTGTCGGTGCCTTTGTAGGCTCTGCACTCGTGTATGCCTCTCAGCAGGGAAATCCCCTTGTAGGCGTGGGAATGCTGGCCAGTTATTCTGCCGGTCTGGGTATTCCTTTCCTTCTCAGCGCGGTACTTATCGATAAGTTCAAAGGCAAATTTGAGAAAATCAAGCACCATCATTACACGCTACATATAATCTGCGGTGCATTTCTTGTTATTGTAGGTATTCTTATGATTACAGGAAAATTAGGCGGTTTCCTTGAACTGTTTGACTAAATATTTTCTTAGAAAGAAAAAAAGACGGTTTTTAAACCGTCTTTTTTATATTCTTTTCTGCTTTTATCAGCATTCTATAGTTTTGCATGTTCGAATTCTTCCTGAATCTCAGCTGACGGCTCCTTTGTCAGAAGCGATACAACCACGATAAGGATACAGGAAATAATGAATGCTGGCAATAGTTCATAGATTTTGAACACTCCGCCAAGCGGGTTAAGAAGCAGCTTCCATACGAACACGCTGATACCGCCGCCCAGCATACCTGCGATTGCGCCCGCACGGTTTATTCGTTTCCATAACAATGAGAAAAGCATAAGCGGACCGAATGTCGCACCAAAGCCTGCCCAAGCAAAACTTACAATAACGAAAATAATGCTGTTTTCGTCAAGAGCAATTATTATACCGACAAGTGCAACTATAAGAAGTGTTATACGGCTTACCATCATAACCTGTTTGTCAGTTGTGTTCTTTTTGATAACGCCCTGGTAAAGGTTTTTGGAAAATGCAGATGCCGCAATAAGCAGATAAGAGTCAGATGAGCTGATTGTAGCAGCCAAGATACCTGCCATTACAATCCCTGCAAAAAGCGGGTGAAGGAGCGTGCTGCTCATTACAATGAATATATTTTCCGCGCCCGGTTTTGTCAAAAGTTCGGGTGCAGTAGGATAAAGAACTCTTCCAATAAGACCGATACATACTGCTGCACCGAGAGAAATCAATACCCAAACGGTAGCAATTCTTCTGGACATCTTAAGCTCTTCGGATTTTCTGATAGCAATAAATCTCAAAAGAACCTGAGGCATACCGAAGTATCCGAGTCCCCAAGCAAGTGTTGAAACAACTGTAAAAGCACCGTAAACGCCGGCTTCTCCGAAAGCAGCCTTGGCGCCTGCCACTTGCTGAACGCCGTTTGCATCAACTGCAGGCTGTGCAACGCTGAAAAATTCTGCAAATCCGGGGATTGCTTTAATATTTTCAACAACGTTTGAGACTCCGCCTGCATTTGCCACGCCGACAACCAGAACTGTTACAAGTGCAAAGATCATAAGAACTGCCTGCATAAAGTCTGAGGCACTTTCAGCCAAAAATCCTCCGAGGAAGGTGTAGGCAATAACAAAAAGCGCACCGACGAGCATCATAACTTTATAGTCAATTCCAAACATCTGATTAAAAAGCTTACCGCAAGTTACAAAGCAGCTGCCTGCATAAACGGCAAAGAAAATCAGAATAAAAATAGATGAAATTGTCATAATAACCTTTTTGTTTTCTTTGAATCGGTTACTGAAAAAGTCAGGAACCGTGATAGCGTTTCCCGCAACAAATGAATACTTTCTCAGTCTTTTTGAAACGATAAGCCAATTCAAATATGTACCCAGTGCAAGACCGATAGCTGTCCAAAAGGCATCAGCTATACCACACCAATAAGCAACGCCCGGCAGACCCATTAAAAGCCAGCCGCTCATATCAGAAGCTTCTGCGCTCATTGCCGCAACCCAAGGTCCGAGTGTACGGCCGCCAATGAAAAAGTTTTCTGAGTTCTTATTTGAGCGCTTTGCAAAAAACGCTCCGATGCCTATAACAATCGCAATGTAGATACACATTGTTATAAACATCTGTAGGGTGTTTTTGTCCATAAAAGTTACTCCTAATCTTTTTTATAGTAAAATCACTAAGGTCAATAATGACCTTTTTCTTTAAAAAAGCTGTAGCCTTCACTACAGCTTTTTTGATTTTATATTATTACGCTTCGGAATTCTTCTTTTCACCAATGCTTAAAAGCAGGTTGAGTAAAATACCAAAAACAGCAGCTCCTGCGATACAGGGAATTTCCATTCCGAAGAAAGGAATGTTTCCGCCGAAAGCATAGTTTCCGCCGACGCCTATTACCATAATGGTAGCAATAACGGCAATGTTTTTGGGTGAGAACATATCAACCTTTTTGTCTATCATAATAGCTATACCCTGAGCAGCGATAGCACCGAAGAGATAAATCTCAAGTCCGCCGATAACCGCTGTTGGAATAGCGTATATTGCCTGAATAAGCGGAGTGAAGCAGGATATAACCATAGCAATAATAGCAGCAACAGTAAGTACAGATACGCTGAATACTTTTGTGATAGCCATTGTGCTTATGTTTTCACCGTAGTTTGTGCCTGCAGGACCGCCGATAAAGCCTGTAACCATATCGCCGATACCGTCACCGATAAGGTTTCTGTCAAGCATATCAATGAGTTTGTAACCCATTTTCTTGCCTTTTTTCTTAGCAACGTCATTTACATAAATATCAAGCTGATACATATGAGCTGTAGATTCGGGAATTGTTGCGATAGCAACAGGCATGATAGCAACAAGTGCTTCTATTGATACTTTCGGGATTGAGAAAGCGGGCAATGCAAATATGCCGCCTGCGCCGATTTTCCAGCTTGATGCGGATACAATGTTGTCAACACTCATTACATCAAACAGGTTGCTTGCAGGGGTGCTTCCGCCAATCCAGTAAATTACAAGAGCGGTCAGACATCCTACGCCTGCACCCAAAAGAAGCGGCAGCTGGCCGAGGAATCCTTTGAGATACCTTGAAAAAAGAATTGTAGAAAGAAGTGTTGCAAGAGAAACAACCCAAACAAGACCCATATCACCTGCGAATGTAACTGAAGGTGCATAAGCATCTTTAAGCGCATTTCCTGCAAGAGTTAAACCAATAATCATAGCAACCGGACCTGTAATTGCGGGCGGAAGAATTTTCTCAACAGTTTTTGCACCGCTGAACTTAATTATAAGACCTGCTGCAATTGATACAAAACCGGACATTACAATACCAAATTGAGCGTATTGAATTGCCTCTGTCGGAAGTGTTGAAGCCGTTCCTGCCTTCCATGCGGCAACCTGAGCGGCCGCATCCGGGGAAAGTCTGCCGATAATAGCTTCACTTGTTACAAGACTTGCAATTGCTGTGAGGTATGCAAAACTTGAACCATAGTAAAGTGGAATCTTTTTACCCGTTATCAGGATAAAACAAATTGTCGCAAGTCCACTTGCAAATATTGTTGTAGATACCTGAAAACCTGTGATAAGTGCTACAGTTACGGTCGCAGGGAACATTACGATAACCTGCTGAATAGCATAAAGAAACAGTTTCCATGCGGATGGTCTTTCGTCGGGTAAATAGCCGACAGCATCTGTTTGTTGTCTCATTAGTGTTTGACAACCCCTCTCATTTATTTTTTTGACTTCACTAAGTCAATATTCACCTTATAAATATACCATTTTTTTATCAAATTGTCAATTTTTTTACAAAATTTTTTTCAAATAATTTTTGTTGATATTAAATTTATGATATGATATAATTAATAAAACAATAGAATTTAAGGAGTTTGCCATGATAAAATTTATTTGTTATCCCAGATGTACAACCTGTCAGAAAGCGCAAAAGTGGCTTAATGAAAAGGGTATAAAATATGATTTTAGAAATATTAAAGAGGAAAATCCAAGCTATGATGAATTAAAAGAGTGGACTAAAAAAAGCAGTCTGCCTCTTAAAAAATTTTTTAACACCAGCGGACTTTTATACAAATCCCTTTCACTTAAGGATAAGCTTCCTAAGATGTCTGATGATGAGCAGCTAAAGCTGCTTTCGACCGACGGAATGCTTGTAAAACGCCCCATTTTAATAGGTGAGGATTTTGTTTTTACAGGGTTTAAAGAAGAAGATTGGGAGAGTAAATTATTATAATTTTTTGCCTTGAACTTTTAGTTCAAGGCTTTTTCCATATTAATGCATATTGTAAGACTGTCATCTCATATATTTAACTAAAAGTGTATTTTGAGGTGAATTTTTTTGAAGGATTATATTGAAAAAAGAGCAGTTTTACTGGCAAAATATATTATCGAAAATAAGGCAACTGTCCGCGATGCCGCAAAGCACTTATCCGTCAGTAAATCAACCGTACATACAGATATTACCGAGAGACTGCCACGTATCAACCCGTCCCTTGCAAAATCTGCAAAGGAAATCATGCTCGACCATAAACAGACAAGACATCTGCGCGGCGGAATGGCTACCAAGCTCAAATATGAACGTAAGAAAGAAGCTTTAAAGACATAAAAAAGCCGCTTCTGCGGCTTTTCTCTATTCCATGCATTTTAAAAGTTGTTTTTCAAGCTCCTGCTTTTTATCTATATTATCGTACCAGATTTTTATACTGTTTTTCCTGTAAATGCTGAAGTCCGAATCGTCAGGGTCGTTATATACTTTTGCAAGCTCCTCGTCCCATTTTTCCTCCGGAGTTTCCGAAAGCACCGACCATCTTACAAAACACATTGCTCTGAGAAGGGTTTCGATTTCCTGCTTTTTTTGAACTTCCGGCAGATATGGCTCATCTGCCTGCTTTTCCCAATATGCAATATTTTGAGGCAGATCAAGGTCAAACCCTTGTGCGCGAAGGAATATTCTTGCCATTACCTCATTTCCCAACTGATTGGGGTGTACCCTGTCAGGATTAATTATATTATTATGCAGGTTTTCCTCTCTTAGACGGTATATCATCTCGGTCATTTCCGAATAAAAGTCCACAACCTCGGCACCGAATTTCTCTGCCAGCTTTTTTACAAATCTGCCCTGCCATTCAAGCGCATAGCGTGCCGCAGGCCAATATGGTTCTTCAGTCAGCTGATCCTCATCTCTCGGAGTGGGTGTGCATAAAATAATTCTTATCCCCTTTTCCGAAAGTCTGTTTACAATTGTTGTCATGCTTTCTTCATATAGATTCATCATTTTTATTCGCTCGGTCAGAATTTCCTCTGTCAGCCTATCAATCTTATAAAGATGTTGCCCCAAATCGTTCATGCCAAACATTATTACGACATCGGTAGGATTGTGTGGCAAAACATCCTCTTCCATTCTTCTGATACCTTTTGTGGCGTTCCCGCCCCCTCTGCCGCAATTAAAAAATTTCAGTTTGGTATCTCTGTAATTTCTTTTGTAATAATCAAAAACTCGCGTATGCCATGTTCCGCCGTGAGTTATACTGTCACCAAAAAAACAGACCGTCGCATTATTATCAAATTTATACATATTACCCTCCGATTATTTCAATTCCCTCAACAGACATATTTACAAGACCCTCAACGTCAAGTTTTGCTTCCGACTCTAAAATTCTGTCAAGCTTCGGATTTATATCAGGTCGTTTCGGCACAAAGAGTGTACAGCAATCCTCGTAAGGCAGAATTGAGGTTTCAAAGCTGCCTATTCTTCTTGCGTAGCTTATAATTTCCACCTTATCAAGACCGACAAGCGGACGAAGAATGGGTATTGTGGCAACTTCACTTGTTACCACCATACTTTGCATGGTCTGACTTGCAACCTGTCCCAAGCTTTCCCCCGTTATCAGCACCTTTGCTCCGACCTTTTCCGCCACCCTTTGGGAGATTCTGTTCATAAATCTTCTCATTATAATGGTAAGCTGTTCGGACGGACACTTGTCCTTTATTTCCATTTGTATTTCAGTAAAAGGAGCAATATGAAGCGGCATTTTACCCGCATATTCCTGCAGAATTTCAGCAAGCGCAATTACCTTTTCTTTGGCGCGCTCTGACGTGTAGGGATAGCTGAAGAAATTTATTGCCTCAAGCTCAACTCCCCTTTTTGCCATAAGCCATCCAGCAACAGGAGAGTCAATTCCGCCAGATAACAGAAGAAGTCCTTTGCCGCCCATACCCGTCGGGATTCCTCCAGCGCCGGGGATTTTGTCGCAGTAAATATATGCGTACTCGCCACGAACATCCACAACAACTGTTATTTCAGGATTTTTAACATCAACCGAAAGATTGGGAAAGTTTTTCAAAATCACTCCGCCTGCATCGCGGCAGATTTCGGGAGATTTCAGCGGAAACCGCTTGTCCGCACGTTTTGCCTCCACCTTGAAGGTTTTTCCGTTTGAAAGTGAACCGGCAAGCTTTTCCACTATCACTCTGTAAATGTCCCCCATATCCTTATCCGCAAGATATGCGCGGGAAATCTGCGTTATTCCGAACACCTTCTTTATCTTCTCAATTGCAGGCAAAATTGGCGAGTTTTCATCTCTCGGCTGGACATACATTGTCCCCTGAGATTTCCAGATTTTATAGCTTCCGATTCCCCTGAGTGAATGTTTGATGTTCATTATCAGTCGGTCCTCAAACCTCGATCTGTTGTTGCCCTTTAAAATGAGCTCGCCGATTTTTATAAGTATAATTTCATTCATAATTTTCTCCTACAGTGTGTTGTTTATCTCTTCAGCGTAGCGGACGCCTTCCATGGCGTCCTTTGCATACTTATCCGCTCCGATTAACTCTGCGTATTCTTTAGTGAGCACCGCTCCGCCTACAAATGTTTTACACCACGGAGCCTCCTTTTTGAGCAGGGCAACCGTTTCCTCCATAGCGGGTACTGTTGTGGTCATAAGTGCGCTGAGTCCCACAATCGGCGCCTTTATCTCTACTACCTTGTCAACAATTTCGCGCGGAGATACGTCCTTGCCTAAATCAATCGTCAAAAATCCGTAATTTTCAAGCAGAAGCTTAACAATATTCTTACCTATGTCATGAATATCGCCTTTAACCGTCGCGATTACAACCGCACATTTATCAGCGGTTTTATCACTTTTTGCATATTTTTTAATTTTATCAAAGGCAGATTTCGCCGCCTCCGCGCTCATTAAAAGCTGGGGCAGATAGACCTTATTTTTCTCAAATCCGTCCCCGACTATATCAAGCGCGGGAATTATTTCTGTTTTAACAATTTCAAGCGGCTCTCTGTCAGCAAGCAGGCTTTCGGTTATTGCCGCCGCCCTTTCTTTGAGACCCTTAATTATTGACGCTTCAAGCTCGGTTACATTGCCTAAATCAGCCGATTGCGATTTTTCAACCGTTGCGGTTTCAATCGTTTCTGTTATACTTTCCGCGAATTCAATATAATCCGCGCAGTTATCGTCAAGACCGTTTACAGCGCAATAGGACACATAAGCCTTCATCATTTCGGTCGAATAAGGGTTCATAATAGCGGCCGAAAGTCCGAACCCCATCGCAAGCGTGAAAAATGTGCCGTTAATAATATCTCTTTTGGGCAGACCGAATGACACATTAGATACACCCAGTGAGCTTTTGCAGCCGAGGACTTCTTTTATCAGCTTAACCGCTTTAAGCGTTTCTCTGCCCGCCATGCTATCGGCGCTTATTGTCAGCGCAAGCGGGTCAAAAATAATATCTTTTTTACCGATTCCGTACTTTTCAGCTTCTGCCAAAATATTTTCCGCAATTTTCAACCTGTCCTCTGCGGCGGCGGGAATACCGGTTTCGTCAAGTGTAAGCGCAACCACAAGTCCGCCGTACTTTTTCACAAGCGGGAAGACCTTTTCCATGCTTTCCTTTTTGCCGCTGACCGAGTTTATCATCGCCTTACCGTTATATATTCTGAGTGCAGTCTCCATTGCCTCCATATCGGAAGTATCAATCTGCAAAGGCAAATTTATAATTGTCTGAAGCTCACAAACGGCGGTTTTAAGCATTTCCACCTCGTCAATTTCGGGCATACCGACATTGACATCTAAAATGTCCACACCTTTCTCCTGCTGGGCAAGACCTTCTTTTAAGATATAATCTATATCATTCTCTCTAAGAGCCTCTTTAAATCTCTTTTTACCTGTCGGGTTAATTCTCTCACCGATTAAAACGGGCTTTTTATCAAAAATAACCGCGTGATTATATGATGACACCCAGGTAATATTTTTATCTGTGACGGGAAGGGGTTTTATGTCCCCGCACGCCGATGTAAGTGCGGAAATATATTCAGGAGTAGTTCCACAGCAGCCGCCTGCAAGCCTAATACCCTTTTTCACAAGCTCTGCCATAGCGGCGGAGAACTCCTGCGGCAAAACATCATAAACCGCTTTTCCGTTCACCGATTTGGGCAGGCCGGCATTTGGTTTTAAAATAACAGGCACAGATGCATATTTTAAATATTCCTCTGCAATGCTTTGCAGACCTTCCGGGCCAAACGAGCAGTTTATTCCAATCGCATCCGCACCCATACCCTCAAGCATAGCAATCATTGCAGCAGGATCTGCGCCCGTCATAAGCTTGCCGTTCTCACTGTATGCGTTTGACACAAAAACGGGTAGCGAGGTGCTTTCCCTTGCGGCTAAAAGAGCCGCCTTGGTTTCATAACAGTCGTTCATTGTTTCAATAAAAATAAGGTCGGCGCCGTATTTTTCGCCAAGAGTTACCGTTTCTTTAAAAATAGAAACAGCGTCTTCAAAATCAAGGTCGCCGTAGGGTGCAAGCATTCTGCCGGTTGACCCGACATCAAGCGCAATCCACTTTTGCTGAGCACCTGTGCTTTGCTCTTTTGCTGCTTTAGCGCAATCTAATGCGGCTTTTATTACCTTCTCCAATTCTTCCTTTGGAAACTTCAGTATATTCGCTCCGAAGGTATTGGCATTTACAATATTGCTGCCTGCATCAAAATAATTTTGGTGAATTTCTGTTATAACCTCCGGTCTTGTAAGGTTCCATTTCTCGGGCAATTCTCCCGCTCCCAGCCCCTTGGTTTGCAGAAGCGTGCCAAATCCACCGTCCAGAAAAATGATATTGTCTTTTAAAAATTCTGTTATCTTCATTTCTTGTCTCCTATACCGATAATTGCCGTAACTGATTTTGACGGCGACATCATAAGGCTGTCGTTTAAAAAAATTCCAATATGCTTTGTCGGGTTTATAAGGCTGAATATATCCTTTTGAAACTCAAGCGGTAAATCACCGTAACCAGGGCTGAATCGTGGTTTTGTATAAATAAACTCTTGGACTATTTCCTCATTAAAAGCGTCGCAAAGGCTCTCTACCCGTTCAGCGCCGATCGCCTGAAAAATCAAAGCTTTTGAAGGCGACAATGCGCTGTATTTTGCTATTAATCTATCAAACCCGATTCCTATCGTTGCGGCAAAAATCACCGCCCTGCCCATACCCTCAAGATTTCGTTTTAAATTATTTGATTCTACTTTTGATAAGCCAAAATCAATATAATCCTCCTGCACTTTAACAGGCAAAATACTGTAGCAAACTTTATAAATAAGTTTTTCTTCCGTTTCTTTTATGCAGGAATCTATTATCTCTTTAAAATCGGGGGTGCACTCTTTCACTCCCAAATATCTCAAAATCTCTTTTATATTTATTATCGGAGCGTCATAGTTTTTTACAAATACAATGTTTTCCATAATTAACCCAATATGTCCGAGAGGTTATTAAGTATTTTTTCAGCAACATCCGGTTTGTTCATAGAGTAAACATGAACATTTTTTATTCCGTTTGCAAACAGGTCTATAATCTGGTCGGTAGCATAAGCAATTCCAGCCTGTTTCATAGCATCGGGCGAATGTCCGAATTTATCCACCAGACTTTTAAATCTCTGTGGCATAAAAGAGCCTGAAAGCTTTATCGCACGGTCAACCTGATTTGCGTTTGTAATAGGCATTACCCCCGGTATGACAGGAACTGTAATCCCTGCCTCGCGAATCTTATAAAGGAAGTTATAAAGAAGATTATTGTCAAAAAACATCTGGGTTGTTAAAAAAGAACACCCCGCATCAACTTTTTCCTTCAAATATTTAATATCCTCTTTTTGATTGTCGCTTTCGGGATGCACCTCAGGATAACAGGCGCCACCTATGCAAAAGTCCGCTCCGCTTGACTTAAGCTCATGAATAAGATCTATGGCATTGCGAAAATCCCAGTCCTTCCGATCGCTTTTTTCAAGCTCGGGAGTAAGGTCTCCGCGAAGTGCCATTACATTTTCTATTCCTGACTCTTTCATTTCCTCGATTTTTCTTTCAACTGTTTCCCTGGTCGAAGAAACGCAGGTCAGATGTGCCAGCATTGGCACGTCATATTGATATTTTATATTTTTTGCAATATCGAGGGTGTATTTGCTTGTTCCTCCGCCTGCACCATAGGTAACACTCATAAACGCAGGTTTTAGCTTTGCAATTTCCTCTGTTGCATGTTTAACCGATTCCATAGCCGTATCAGTTTTAGGAGGAAACACCTCAAATGACAGGGATAAAGCTTCTCTGCCGAATAATTCTGTTAGTTTCATACTTTTCACCCTCTCAAATAAGCTTTAATAAACTTTCATTTTTGTCTATATAATATTCGGAAATTTCCTTAATTTCATCTTGACCAAAGTTATTCTCGTCATATATCCCTACCGTTTTTAATCCATAGTCCGCGGCAGTTTTTATTGCAACAAGTGAATCTTCAAAAACCCATGTGTCATTAATTGATGTGCCAAGGTATTCGAGTGCAGCCACAAAAACCTCGGGGCTGTCTTTGCCCTTACCTATATCCGCGCAAGAAATGAGTTTCGGAAAGTATTCTTTTATTCCGCAATGATTTAATACAAGCTCAACCAGACTTTTTTCTGTGGCGGAAGCGATACACATTTTAACATTTTTATTCTTCAAGTATTCAAGAAACTCCTTGACTCCCTGTTTGAGAACAACTACATTTTCATAAAAATCAATTATTGTATCGTTTGCAAATTCAGAAAGCTCCTCGCCCGATTTTGCTGCATTATAATTTTTATGTATAAGCTCCATCGCATCTTTAAGAAGCATTGTTCTGACCTTTTTATCATCTTCCTCAGAAGGTCTGAAGCCCTCATCTCCCAGATACTCCGCTCCCACTTTTCTCCATAGAATATTCCAGAATCCAAGCGAATCAACAAGAGTTCCGTCCATATCAAAGATTGCACCTTTTATTTTCATTTTTCCTCCGTTAAATTCCGACTACTATTGCGGCAAGTCTTTGTGCCGACTCTTTCAGCGATTTTATAACTCCATATTCCTCCACCGAATGCCCTCTTTCTCCCTCGACACCAATGGAGTCAAGGCAGGGGATTCCGTAGGCGGAAACATCAGCCGCATCCGATCCACCCGTTCGTTTACCGATTTCAAGCTTAGTCAGTCCGCATTTTTCAAACAGCTCGTTTGCTTTATTTAGCAGATTTATATTTCTCTCATTTAGTTCCATACTGCATCTGTTATTTGTCTGAACCATATCACAGCTGCAGCCCGGAACATACACCGTGTCTGCAATCTTTTGCAGCTTCACGCAAATATCTCTGTACTGCTCATCGGTCGAAAATCTGACATCAACCTCAAACTCGCATTTTCCCGGAACAGTATTCCTTACAGTTCCTCCGCTTATGGTATTGCAGCTGCAGGTAACCGCCTCAGAATCTTTCAGCTTTTCTATTTCAACTATCTTATATGCCGCCTCTGCGATTGCGTTTGCTCCCGTTGTCGCACAGGAGGAAGAATGGGCTTCTATTCCTGTTACGGTAAATTTAAAGCATGCAATACCTTTCCTAATCAGACAGGCCTTTCCTGCAAACTTTTCTCCATATCCCTCAAGATTCAAAAATGCAACAGAATCCTTTGCCTTTTCACAAATATAATTTATTGTGGCCTTATTTTTAATTCCACTGCCGACCTCTTCGTTACTCTGCAATATCATACGCACCGGTCTGCCCGAAAAACCCGCGCTGCCTAGCGCATCCATTGCTAAAAACCCTGCAACAACACCGCCTTTGCAGTCCATAGCACCCGGCCCGTACAGATTGCTTTCGTCAAGACGTGTGGGCGGATTACCAAAAAGTCCGATAGGATGAACGGTATCGAGATGTCCCGAAAAGGTTACAGGTGCTTCTTTTACATCAGGATTCATCGTAATAGTTACAACATCGCCGAATCTTTCCTGCTCAAACCTTTCCACAAGCCAGCCTTTTTCTTCTGCAATCTTAATAAAATAACTGCTAACCTCGTCAACACCTTTTTTATAATCAGACGGACTTTCGATATTGCAAACATCTTCCCATACTTTTATATAATTATCGTATAATCTGCCTATCTCACTGAGAACATCTGTTATTTTCATAATAATCTCTCATCCTATAAAAATATAGATAAGGTGTGCCGAAAAAAACCGGCACATCTTATCGTGTCGTTTATAAACCTAAATCCTTCTCGTGCAGAACTACTCCTGCCTCCACAAGCTTTTTCCGGAGCTTTGAAACATCAAGTGCTGAGAAATCATCTGTCATGGTGGCCGCAATACCCCCCGCATACAGCAACATCAAAATTGTCAATCACCTCAGTTTTAATACTCTGATTCAGATGCATTTTCATTTTACCTCTATTAAATAGCCACACGTTCTTTTAAGCTGCAACGACATAAAGCTTCTTATGTAATATATTTCTGTAAATGAATACATTGTACCACAAACAGATTAAAAAATCAATAAAATTGATAATTTTTAATAATTTTAAAAAAAAAGACTTGACTTTAGTATGATAAAGTGATACTATAGTAAAGGACTAATAAAGACGACAGTCTTAAAAAATATGAAAGGTACAGGTAAATTACAATGAAAATGAGAAAAATTTTAGCATTAACACTTGCAAGTCTAATGGTAGTATTTGCTTTCGCAGCTTGCACGAGCAAAAAGGCATCTACAGACGGCGATGCTGCTCAGCTTGCTATTGCTATGGAGCTTACAAGCGAAGAGTATGGTATCGGTTTTAGAAAAGGTTCTGACCTTACAGCAGCAGTAAACACTTACATAGCTGAACTTAAAGCGGACGGTACTTTAGATGCTCTGGCAACAAAATATGAACTTACCCTCGCTGACCTTGCTCCCTCTGAAACAGAAGAAGCTACCCTTGCCGATCTTGATTATGTAAAAGCTAACGGCAAAATGATTATCGGTATCACAGACTATAAACCGATGAACTACAAGGATGCAAATGCAGCCTGGACAGGATTTGACACAGAATTTGCTATCGCAGTCTGTGAGAAACTCGGCGTTACTCCCGAATTTGTTGAAATTGACTGGGACAACAAATTCGTTGCTCTTGAATCAAAAGCAATCGACTGCATCTGGAACGGTATGACAATTTCTGAAGATGTGCTTAAAAACACAAGCTGTTCTGTTGCATACGTAAAGAACGCTCAGGTAGTTGTTATGAAAGCTGATAAGGCGGCTGATTACAAAGATGCAGCAAGTATTGCCGACCTTTCCTTTGCAGTTGAAGCAGGTTCTGCAGGTGCTTCCGCAGCTGAAGAAAAATCTCTTAAAAATGTTGTAGAGGTTGGTACACAGACAGATGCTCTCCTTGAAGTTACAAGCGGTTCCGTTGATGCTTGTATCATCGACCTTACAATGGCAAATGCAATGGTAAAATAATTAATCAGATAAAATAAGCAATGGGCAGTAAGCTGAAATATGCTTATTGCCTATTGTTAATTGAGGTATATATATGTTTGTGGAAGTATCGTTAAATTTATTTGAGGGCATTTTAGTAACCTTTAAGATATTTGCCTTGACCCTGCTCTTTTCTCTGCCGCTCGGACTAATTATCTGTTTTGGCTCAATGAGCAAGTGGAGTCTGCTCAAATGGTTTACAAAAGTATTTGTGTGGATTATAAGAGGAACCCCTCTTATGCTTCAGCTTATCGTAATTTACTATGGTCCCGGACTTGTGGGAACTTGGGCATCCAAAATGATTTCCAGTGGAGTGTATTCGGGATTTTTAATAAACTGGCTTTCCTCATGGGAGGTCTTTGACAGATTCTTTGCCGTAATGCTCGCGTTTGTTATAAACTACGCCTGCTATTTCTCCGAGATATACCGCGGCGGTATCGAATCAATCAGCAGGGGTCAATATGAAGCGGGACAGGTTCTCGGAATGACAAGAGCACAGATTTTTTTCAAGGTTATTCTTCTTCAGGTTATTAAAAGAATTGTGCCCCCAATGAGCAACGAAATAATTACGCTCGTGAAAGACACCTCCCTTGCAAGAATCGTTATGGTTTATGAAATCATCTGGAACGCACAGAAGTTCGTCAAATCGGACGGACTTATCTGGCCCCTATTTTATACAGCGGTATATTATCTGTTATTCTGCGGTATTCTGACATTATTGTTCGGATATATCGAAAAGAAAATGAGTTATTTCAGGAGTTAGTATTATGCCAATATTAGAAGTAAAAAACTTAACAAAAAGCTTTGGTAAAACCGAGGTTTTAAAAGGGATTGATTTTTCAATCGAAAAGGGCGAGGTGCTCTCCATAATAGGCTCATCCGGTAGTGGCAAAACTACTCTGTTGCGTTGTATTAACTTTTTGGAAATTGCCGAAAAAGGTACAATTTCCGTAAATGGCAAGATTATTTTTGACGGAGCGTCAAAAGAAAAAATGAGCGATTCATACATTCGCGATATGCGTCTGCATTTCGGTCTTGTTTTTCAGTCGTTCAATCTTTTTCCGCAATATAATGTGCTGAAAAATATTACTCTTGCTCCCTCACTTTTAAAGTTTGATACTGCCCAAAATATAGAAAAGAAAGCTCTGTCCATAATTGACAGAGTCGGCCTTTCAGATAAGATTGAAAATTATCCATGTGAGCTTTCGGGCGGTCAGCAGCAGCGTGTGGCAATCGCAAGGGCCCTCGCTTTAAACCCTGATATTCTGTGCTTTGACGAGCCTACATCGGCGCTTGACCCCGAGCTTACCGGCGAGGTTTTGAAGGTTATCAAAGGCCTCAAAGATAAGGACAGCACAATGATTATCGTAACCCACGAAATGGAGTTTGCCAAAAATGTGTCCGACAAGGTAATATTTATGGCAGACGGTGTAATCTGCGAATCAGGAACGCCCGAGGAAGTATTCGATAACCCCAAAAACGAGAGAACAAAAGCTTTCCTGACCACATTCAATAAATAAACAAAAACCCGAGTAATTAACACTCGGGTTTTTTATTAGAGTAAAATAATACTTAATAGTCCAAATACCGCAGGAATTGTAAGTATCGACATAGCATGGGAAACAAGTGCAAGTCTTGCGCCCAATCTGCCGTCACCTCCGTATGCTTCGGGGAATACGACAGAATTCAGTCCGAGTGGCATTGCAAGAGTTGCCACTGCAACCAGGATTATATTTTTATCCACCTTCAATAGAATCATAATTCCCAGCGTAATAAGCGGCAATAATACAAGTCTGATAACTGATGCAATATAGGTTTTTTTGTCGCTTATCAATTCCTTAATCGGCCTTTTTGAAAGCACCGAACCTGTCAGTATCATGGCAATTGGACCCATTAAAGCCGATGCACCGGAGGTTACATCATCCAAAATCCTCGGGAGCTTTATTCCTGTAAGTCCCACCGCTATTCCGGCAAATAAAGCAATGATTGTAGGTTGTTTTAAGACAAACTTAATGCCTTCAGATTCTCTTGAGCTGAGCATAGGAAGACCTTTGATGTAAATAAAGACATTCATAGCGAAAACAAACATAACCATTGCGGCAAGTGCCTGGTCGCCGAAAACTGCCTGCACCATTGGATAACCCATGTATCCGAGGTTTGGTATTGTAAAAGAATAAGTGTATACATTCTTTTCAAAATCATTTTTTGAAAACGGCTTTGCAAGGGCAGTTGCTGTAAAATACCCTGCAAACACTACAATAACCCCCGCAAACAATAGCATTCCGCTAGTGGCAATATTGTCCGTATTTATGTTTTTGGCACACGAGTTAAATAAAATTGAAGGTGTTGCAACATAAACCAAAACATTTGAAAGATCTTTACTTGCATCCACTTTAAGTATTTCTGTTTTTGTCAGTATGTATCCTACTAAAATAAACGCAAACAGCACAAGAACCTGGTTTGCGGCGGTTGAAAAAATTTCCAAAATATTACTCCTTTTATAAAATGTCTAAAATCTCCAGCGGATAATTTATAATCAAATCCGCTCCGCTCTCCTCAAGCTCCTGTCGGTCTCTGAAACCCCAAAGCACGCCGACCGTATAAAATCCTGCACCCTTTCCTGTTTTCATGTCAACATCCGTGTCGCCGACATAAATGCATTCTTCGTTTTTAAGGCCAAGCTGCCGAGCAACCATTATCGCGGGTGCGGGGTCAGGCTTAAGCGGAACCCCTTCACGACCGCCGTGACACACATCAAACGTTCCCTTTTCAAAGAACTTATCAACAACATCAACCGTAGCTTCGTGAGGCTTGTTTGAAAGAACTGCAAGCTTCATGCCCTTTGATTTAACTTCCGAAATTAGTTCCCTTATACCGTCATAAACCGTTGTTTTATACAGCGTGTCTGCGTTATATGCATTAGTGTAGTCCTTAAACACATTCAAAAACACCTCTTCATCGGCCGAGTCTACCTCACGAAGCATCCTCTTAACAAGATGCTTTGCACCGTTTCCTGCAAAATATTTATATTTTGCTGTACCGATAGCCTCAAATCCGTGTTTGCTTAATGCCAAATTTCCGTAGTAGGCAATAGTGTCAATTGTATCAAGAAGTGTTCCGTCTAGGTCAAAAATTATACCTTTAAACATTAAAAGTCTCCGTTTTAAATTATTGAATTAACTGATATTTCCACAAAGAATTCCGTCCCTGCGGTAAGAGTTTTATCCGCGTTTGTTATAATGCCTTTGTCAAACATATCCGTGGGCCTGGTTTTTGTTGTGTTAAGTGCAGTTATTTTTACTCTGAAAGAAAAGCCTGTGCCGTTGTCATAGGCGAGCGACGGGTAGTATGTGATTTTCAGTTTCGACCCGAACACCTTATCAGCAGCGATAACGTATTCCTCGCACTTTGCGACAAAAAGGTCCGCATAATCACGTGCAAAGTCGTATAGCTCTGCAGGCGATGAGCTGCTGTTTATCGGATAATCATACACTGCCGACGGAACATCCTTAAGTATAACCGCATACTGTTTATGACTCTGCGGATATTTTCTGACATCGGTTTCAAGAGCTGAAATTATTTTTTTGTAATTTACGTTCACATACTCGGTTGTATAGTTAAATTGTGAGCCGAAAACTGCGTCATATTGAGCTACAAGTGCAGCAACGTCCCTTTGTGTAACCGCATCTTTTTTGTTCTTTCCGTCCAGATAGATAACCGCTTTTTCAACTATATTGCCCGAAATAAATTTTTCAGCGGCATTTTTTATCGCCTTTTCGGCTGTTTCAACAGTTGCCTGCGCATTTGCAAATGCAACTGTATAATTATCAAGCCCTATGTCAGAATTCAGCATGACATAAAGTTCTTTTGACCTCGGGTGGTCAATTTGCGCACCGATTTTATATTTGCTGAAATCAATCATTTCAACATTATTGGCAAATTTCACGGCAGCCACTGCAAGTTCAGCATTTGTGAGTGTTTTGCTGCTGTTATAGCTTCCGCCAAAGAGTTTCATTTTCTCAGCTATATTTTTTAAAATATTTTCAGATACGATATCGACAAAGTCCTTCGGCGTTTTTGCACTTTCGCACTTAACAATAAGTGCAGCCGCCTCCGCCCTTGTCAGCGTATCTCCCAGTCTTAAATTAAGACCGTCATCGCCCACAAGTATCCCGTATGTATAAATCCATGAAAGCGCTTCGGCAGCAACCGCATTTTTTTCAGCTTCCATTTTAACAAACGGAGGTGCTGTTACTCCCGACTTACCAAAGCGTCTGAAAAGCAGTTCAACAGTTTGCGCTCTTGTAATGGGAACATCGGGGTTGAAGTTATTCTGGCTGTCCGACTTAAAGCCGGAGGTAATAACATATTTATATGCCCAGTGATCCTTTGGCACATCATTGAAATCCACCGATCTCTTTTCTGTGCCCTCTCCTACCATTTTAACAAATTCGGCACGGGTAACAGTATTTTCAGGCTTGAAACTTCCGTCGGCATAACCTCCGATTGTACCTTTAGCGACAAGCTGTGAAACCGCAGAATATGCCCAATGTGATGTGCCTAAATCTGTAAAACTTACGGCAGCTGCAGGCAGTGCCATACAAATAGTCAAAATTGCAATAACCAAAGCTATTGTTTTTTTCATACAAGATCGCCTTTCCCCCTGCAAAATTTCAAGACCTGTTCTGTCTGCAGGCATACAGAACACATAAACATTATTATTATAACATTTTATTTATCTAAAGTCAACAAAAAACGACTTTGAAAAAAGTGCCGTTTATCACTTGAAAAAAATGTTTTTTTGTGTTATCATATTAGTATTGTTATTATATTACCCGCCGATTTTGCGGCAGATTGGAGAATTCTTATGAAAAATTGTATTGTTGGTCAATCTGGCGGTCCTACCGCTGTAATCAACTCTTCCCTTTGCGGTGTTGCAACCGCTGCACTGAAAAGTGATAAAATTGATAAGGTTTTCGGTGCCGAAAACGGTATCGAGGGCGTATTAAACGAGCGTTTTATCGATATGTCAACCGTTCTTAAAACAGCTGAGGATGCTGAGACCTTAAATCATACTCCTTCCTCTTACCTCGGTTCCTGCCGTTTTAAGCTTCCGGCAATTACCGACGACGCTTTTTATAAAAATGTGTTCGATATTTTCACAAGAAATAATATAGGTTATTTCTTCTACATAGGCGGAAACGATTCGATGGATACTGTTGATAAACTGTCAGCATACGCAAAAAAGATCGGTTATGACATCAACATTATCGGCGTGCCGAAAACGGTCGATAATGACCTTACTGAAACAGATCACACTCCCGGATTCGGTTCTGCCGCAAAATACATTGCGACTACCGTTCGCGAAATTGGTATTGACAGCGACGTGTATAACTTAAATTCGGTTACAATCGTTGAAATTATGGGAAGAAACGCAGGCTGGCTCACCGCCGCTTCGATTCTTGCAAGAAACGAGCTTTTTAAAGCTCCTCACCTCATTTATCTCCCCGAGGTAACCTTTGAAAACGAGAAATTTTTAAATGACATAAAAGCACTTAACGCTTCCGGAGTAAACAATATTATTGTTGCAGTGAGCGAGGGTATTAAATACGCAGACGGTACTTATGTTTGCGAGGCCGCGTCAAGCGGACTTACAGACGTGTTCGGGCATAAAAACCTGAGCGGTACTGCAAAGGTTTTGGAAAATGTCGTTCGCGAAAAGCTCGGGTTCAAGGCAAGGGGCGTTGAAATCAATGTAAGCCAGCGTTGTGCGGCACATTACACATCCGAAACGGACGTAACGGAAGCTTTCGATGTCGGTCAGGCTGCTGTTAAAGAGGCTGAAAACGGCGGCACGGGAATGATGATGGCATTTGAAAGAGTATCCGATAACCCCTATAAAATTGAGATTAAGGCAAAGGAAATCAGCAAAATCGCAAACGGAGAAAGAGTTGTTCCCGCTGAATGGATTATTAACGGAAACGATTTGTCCGGCGAGATGATTACATATCTCCGACCGCTTATAATGGGTGAACCGAAAATCAGAACAGAAAACGGAATCCCCGTTTATCTGAAAAGATAAGATAAAAAGCAAAAGATAAGATAAAAAGCAGCAGAGCCGATCGGCTCTGCTGCTTTTTTGTTTATAATATTACTTTTCCGATGTTATCCTCTATTTTCATTTCAATTTCAAATGGTTTGCACATTTCCATAAACCTTTTTAGAATTTCTCCCGATTTATCGTGTCTGGGAAGACCTATTCTCGAATGTTTCATTCCGTGACCAAGCTCAATCGGCATAATTTCAAGGGCAATAAGCTTGCCCTTCTTAATTTCAAAACAAGGAATAACCGCCTCAAGCATAACCTTTTGAGTTTGCAGACTTTTTGTAAATCCGTGTGTTCTTTTTTCAAACAGTCTGTATAGGTTGGCATCGGACGTAAGTCCCTGCTTTGCATAATAATCCTCGGGCGCACACTCGATATTTTCAAGCTGGAGTATAAAGTCACCCAGCGAATAGAAAATGGGACAACCGTTATAAATTTCAAAAGGCCTTATCAGATGAGGACCATGCCCTATAACGGCATTGGCTCCGCAGTCTATTAAATGTCGTGCAAAATCCTGCAAAAATTTCGGTACATTTTCCTTGGTATCCCCTTCAGTCTGATGTGAATGAACAGATACCAAAACATAATCCGCCTGGAATTTTGCTTCTTCTATCATACTTTCAATTCTCTTAAGATCGGCAGAATTTATGGTGTTTTTTATACCGCTTTTGTCCCCTTTTTCAAAAGAAATACTTCCGAATTCAAAGCTGCCGTCCGAAAGCGGCGGCAAATAACCCTCTCGTCTTGATATATTATTATGAGCGTTTACGCCTGTTTTGTCGGCAATCAGTTTCAGCGCTGATAGTCCACTTTCGTCTACTATAAGAGTCTGTTTAACCATGATGGCATTTATCCCAGGTCTGCCGGGAAGCCTCCTTGACTGCTCGCCGGCAGGTGCTTCGGGCGAAAATGATGTTGAACAGGCAATAAGCGCCACTCTGCCTTCAGGCAAATCAAGATATTTCGGTGCTGCCGCCTCACTTAAGTTTCTGCCAGCGCCCGCATGGACGTATCCCGCCCTGTCAAGGTTTTCTATTGTCTGCAAAAGCCCGTCAAAGCCGAAATCAAAGCTGTGGTTATTACAGGCGGTTGTCATATTAAACCCAAACTCCAGCGTATCATTTAAAACTTCGGGAGAGGTTCTGAGCCATGTGCCGCCGCTGTTGTTTGCCGCAAAACAATCTTTGCAGACAGTTGATTCAAAATTAAAAAATCTCGCATCGCCCTTTAATATGAAGTTTTTTACATCTTCAAATCCATCATAATATTTTGGGAGTCTGCGTTGAATTGCGCCGTCGCCTGCTGCAGTAAATTTCATTATTTCATCAACTCCAACTCTGTTAAAATTATTTCCATTGCCGCGCAAAATCCTTTTTTCAGCGACTCTTTCAGGAGCCACTCCTCCCTTGTATGCTCACCGCCGCCAATATATATTCCCGGGCTGACTGCGGGAATACCGAGGGAATGAGGAATGTTGCAGTCGGTCGAACCAGACCTTTCTATCACATCAAAATCTGAATATTTTGCCTGTGCCCGCTTGGCAATATCAGTCATCTGCGCCAGAATTTTTCCGTCAACATCATTCATGCAGGGACGGTCTCCAACCTTTTTTACGATAAGCTTCCGGCATTTTTTCTCCGTCTTTTTAAAAATCTTAAAGAATTTCTTTTCCATCTTTTCAAGGCAGTAGAGGCTGTCCGAACGGTATTCGCAAAGTATACTTGCAGACTGACAAATTGTATTAACCGAGGTTCCGCCGCTTACAATGCCGACATTATATGTAGTTTTTGAGTTTCCGTCGGTGGGCACATCAATTTTATAGATTTCCGTCACAAGATCCGAAATAACTGCTATTGCATTTCTGTTGCCGAATGAACTGAAGGAGTGTCCCCCCTCAGTTTCTACCGTAACCTCATACCTGTGAGAGCCGACGCTTTTATTTGTAACACTTTTCATACTGCCGTCAAAGGTGTACATCTTTGAGTTTCTGCCTTCAAAGTCAGTGAAAATCTGTCTTGATCCCTTAAGGTTTCCAAGCCCCTCCTCGCAGGAGTTCGCCGAAAACATTAGCCCCTTCATGAAAATATTATTTTGCAGCATATGCTTTATGCACATCAGCATTATGGCAACGCTCGCCGTATCGTCGCACACCCCGGGACAATAAAGCTTTTGCTCGTACTCTTTTATTTCCATAGGCTCCGTATCGGGAAAAACCGTGTCGGTATGCGCCATAAAAAGCGTCAGCTTTTCTGCATTTTCATCAGGCAAAAAGATAACATTTTTGGCACTGTCGATATAGACGTTTTCCGCTCCTGCACTTTTCAAAAACTCAAGACAAAACTCTGCCCTTTTATCCTCAAATCCCGACGGTGCGGGAATTGCACAAAGCTTTTTTTCAAAGTATAAAATTTCATCGTAATATTTTTCGGCAATTTCTTTAAGCATTCTCATTCTCCTATTGGTCTGATGGAAAATTCATATTCCATAATATCGTCATTTACTCTGTATTTTTCCATAATAGCAGGACCACAGCTTGAAGAGCCTATGCCTGCATTTTTATAGTCTATGCGAACAATGGTTTTTCCCGACGGCACAAGCTCATCATAATGATTTTTTTGTGACAGCTCTTCCGATGTAAATTCGGAAACATTAAATTCAAAGCTTCCGTCCGATTCAAACAGCAGTCCCTTGCCTGATTTTCTGCCGACAAAAAGCTCCCTTGAGCCAAAATGATTTCCATGCTCCTGAGGTTTTATATAAGGAACATATTGCTCTTTAACCGTTGACTCGTACTGCCCGATTTTAACATGTCTGCGCATATCGGTATAGTTTTCTTCAGGACCGAAAGCGTAATATTTAAGATAGTCGTTTTCCTTCGGCATTTCAAATTCAAACCCGAACCTCGGCAGGCAATCTATCTTGCCAAGCTTTTCACCGCGAGTTTTAATTACAACCCTGCCATCTTGGCAGAAACGGTATTCCGACGCATATTTTACCGCAGGAAGTCTTGCAATTCCGCCTAAGCTTCCCGATGTTTTAATAATTATTTCTTGACCTTCCTCCACGACGCAGGAGTAAAGCTTTGGCATAAGACCGTTGAGATTCCAGCCAATATAACCGATTTCCTGATAATGCCCCCAGATAAGCTTTATCTTTCTGTCATTATCGGTGGGCGCGCGCCAAACCGAAAGCTTTGATCTTCCGTCAAGCAGACTTTCGCCTTTATATTTAATTCCGCTTATAAATCCCTTTGTAAAATCAAATTCATATTCGATTTCGCCACAGGAAATTATAGCAACTCCGCCCTCTTTTTTCAACGAGAGCGAAGTTTTTTCGAACCGTTTTTTCACTGTCTTTACAGGCAGTTCGAACTGGAAAAGTGCAGTTTCATAGCCCTTTTGTGCGAATATTGTATCCTCTTTTAATGTGCATGAAAAATTGATATGCACCCCAAGGCTGCATGTTTCAGGGATTCCATAATCTATTTTTGCTGTTGCCGAGGTGTGCGGAGCAATTTCCGCACAATCTACAATACCTGAATTTATGATTTCTCCGTCTTTTTCAAGTTCCCAAGTAAGATTATATCCCGACAAATCAATAAAATCATGTCTGTTTGTGATTTCAAATTCACCTTTTAACACGTTTATAGGCAAAACATCTACATATCTGTATGCGTGCCTCGCCTCGAACGAGCCTGCTTTGAAGCTTCTGCCAGGGAAAACAAGACCGTCAACGCAGAAGTTCCCGTCATGCAAAAACTCTCCCGAATCGCCGCCGTAGCGGTATTTCCCGTCTATCAGCA
>JBAYOS010000002.1:0-31190 GCA_041678125.1 Monoglobales bacterium | reverse complement strand
AGTTTGTACTATTCCGTCAAGCTCTTTAACTCCAAGCACTCCATCAGTAGAGTAATAGTTAAAAAGAGTGTGTGGTTGAGGATATCTTTTCATCATACCGACAGCATAATCTTTAAACTGCAACGCTTGTTCTTCGGTTATCCCGCTTTTCTTTATTCTATTTATTGCATGACCTCTCCACCCTTTTACCTCTATGTCTTCAATTGGAAAAGCCCTACCTTTATCTGTAATTCCTAATTTTTCAAGTTCTCGGTCTATTTTAACATACTCTATAGGCCGCCCGTTTATGTTCCGAGCATAATACTTTATATCTTCCCATTCATCAATATTATTATACTTCATTTTCTGGAACAAGTCAAATGTTTCGGGCATATTTTCTTTACCTAAAATGCCAATATATTTATCATATTGCACTTTGTCAGTTTTTACATTTTCAATAGCCTTATATTTTGCAATTCCTGTTGGCGTTCTATCTGCTTTTACAGCTCTAAAACCACTAGCCTTGAGCCTTTCTGCTCTTGTAGGCAGTCCTGATGCTTTTGAAAACTTGGCATATTTGCTTGTGAGTAGATTAAGGTTATACTGAGCCTCGCGCCTTAAATCGTCTTGACCTGCAGCCTTTGCCATATTTGCAAGTTCCTTTTGTGCAACCATTTTTCTTTCCAAGGCATTTTGCAGTTGTGATGCCTCGTGTTTAGTATACTTTTTCCCTTCAAACTCAAAGGTCTTATTATCCTCTCTTTTAATTTCTTCAAGCTCTCTCTCGCTATATGCAGGGCGTGAAACACCCAGAATGATAGAAAATTTAAAGTGCAGACAACCAAATTCTTCAAGCAATGGCTTTGCCTCTTCCTCAAAGGAAGGATAATAAATACCGTTTACTGTCCTTGCTTTACCGATTGCGTACTGTCTGCCTCCCATATCAGCATGCGAAGGTCTTGGGTTTGAGTGATAGTCAATTTCATATCCATCAGCTCCAAACTCATCCCCAATTCTATCAGCTGATTCTTGATTACATTGTTTAACACCCCATAGAACATTCTGTCTGACCGAAGAATCAAGTCGCCTGGAATATCCACTGGCATAATCAACAGTTTTTATCCCGCTGTTTACCATAGCCTTGCAAATATCCTTGATCGCCTTCTGATAGCTTTCCTCTCCGAGCTGCACCTTTGTGACCGCATAGTCTACAAGTCTGTTATAAGTATCCGAAAGGGATGTTGCAATCTTATCTTTATTCGCCGCAAAAAGCGGAGCAATGCTCTTACCATCCTTGTCAAATACCGCAAAAGCCGTGTGCTGAGTAAGGTTGGCATATTCATCCACCGTCTGCTTTGCAAGAGATTTGACATATCCATTTAAGTCTTTGTTTTCCTCGTAAGGAATAAACTTCAACCCCTGCGCCTCATAAAATGGCTTGGAATAATTATAGTTTTCTTTTGCGACAATGTCGAATATATCATAAATTTCCCGGACATTTTTGCCGCTTTCTTGTGAAAGCTTATTTATAACCCTGTCCATATCAGCGCCGTAATTATACATCTGCTGAAGTTGATGCACGTCTTTAGGTCTAAGTTCGCCAATTTTCTTTAAAACCTCGCCTATTTCGTTTAAGTATTCCTCATTTATAGAGCTTAGCCTGTAACAAATCCTTTCGGGCAGAAAACTTATCTGATGTTCATTAAGCATGGTTTATGCTCCTAGTAGCGTTTGCATTCCAGGTTCTTTGGTCGCAATTTCCTCAACAACCGCCTGTGCATCCTCGAGCTTTTCCCCTGTCTGCCAGGAACGCAGCTCAGCCTTACTCATTCCGCCGATGGCTTGAAGGTCCTTCATCTGCTGCCATGTCTCTGTAGAGCTTTCTATAAGCGAGAAATCCCAATCGAATTTATATTCAAATTCCCCCACAGGAGAAAGATTGTAATAGTTCGCAAGGACATTGCAGGCATAAAGAAAATCGTCGAACCCTTTTCTTATAGCTTCTCTCAACGCGGTCACTATCGCCCAGGTTGCCCTGTTTGCTTCTCTGACAGCATCCTTGTTCTCATAGCTTGCATCAGGCTTGGTAAGTATGCCTCTGCTTGTTCCCGCCGCCTTTTCAAGTAGCTCAAACAGATTTGTAAGTCTGTTGTGTAGCGGAGTTTCCCGATAATCCTCTGAGAAAAATTCAATCATCTTGTTTCCACTATCACCCATACCCTTTACACCATAAAATACCTTGTTTTTAATTATAGGTCTGCCGTCTTTGTCTTTTGCAAACATTCGGTCATCGGCAAATATTTTAAGCTCCTTCAGATTAAATTCATCTTTAATCTGCTTTAAGCACTCTTTTATGTCATCGATTATACTGTCGCACCCGTAAAGAATAGGAACACCATAATCATCATCACACTCTCTGTTGGATGCAGGCGATTTTATGTAGCCGAACGGAACTCTGTCAACGTTGGAAATGGCAATGTCCGTAATGTCCTTCCATTGCTCTACCTCTGCTGTCCTACCATACTCTGTTGTCACTTTGTTTGTTATGATAAGTCTGCCATCTGTTGCATCATAGTTAGTATAGCGGTAGTATCTTATATCATTTATAACTACCGTATCAGCTAACACTGTTGCCTCAGTTATTTTTTCACCACTCTTTTTATGTATGAGTAATCTGTCCTGTGTGACAATATCAAAAAGGATTTGTCTGTTCTGTACATAAGGGATTATAAGACAACCGCCTACACCGAGAGTCAGTGCAGCTATCTTATTTATCTTGGCAAAGACTGTAGCTCCTGCCTCTGCAAGAATCTGCCCTCTTTTATTTTCGGCATCCAAGATAAAACTGCTGTCAGCTGTTGCAAGCGAAGCAAGCTTATTCGCAAATATAGCCCCGAAATTGATTTCTCCTATATCCTTGTACTTTTTTGCGTAGCTTTCGTTTTTATTATGTATCTCGCCCGTGGATATTGTCTTATTTAACATTATATTTTTCAGCTAATTTTCTGTAACTTGTATTTGTGTTTGTATATTCATTTTTTATCTTAATCCAATCTACTTTTGCCAATCCCCACCACCTCTCTTACTTCATATCCGGTGCAATTGAGCCCTATATCTTATCCAGTCTACTATACTGTGGGGAGTGCGGCAGCGCAATGAACGGCCACCGGCGCAAAAAAAACGGGAAAAGCTATTATGCGTATGAATGTGGCGCCAACACACGTAAGAAAACATGCAGCATGAGAAGCTTCGGTCGTGATAAAACCGAAAAGTTGATTACTGACTATGTTCAATCGTTATTTTCAGACAAAACGATTAATGAAATCAAAAAATATATTAAGGCGCATAAAAAAGAAATTAACTCCTTAAACGAGGGTAATTTACAAGCGATAAAAAAAGAAATCTCATCACTTGATGTTAAAATTGATAACACAATAAACCTATTAATTGATACTCAGTCTGAAAAGCTGAAAATAAAACTTGCTGAATTAGAAAACAGACAAAAACAATTAATATTGGAAATGGAAAAATTAGAATCATCCCGTATGACAGATGAAAAAATAGAATCATACATTATCAGAGTAAAAGACTTTTATAAAATGGATAGAACTGAGAAACAATTTTACACGAAAAAAGCAATAAAAAAAATTACCGCCCATAAAGACGGTAACTTTGAGATTATCACCACATACAGCGATGTGGTCGATAAAGTTGGAGGCACCACCCAGACTCGAACTGGGGGTAAAGGTGTTGCAGACCTCTGCCTTACCACTTGGCTATGGTGCCTTATTTTGTTTTTTAGTGAAAAAGACGCATAAACTGCGTCTTTTTCTTTAGTGGAGCGGAAGACGAGATTCGAACTCGCGACTTTCACCTTGGCAAGGTGACACTCTACCACTGAGTCACTCCCGCAAATTTTGGTGCCTCCGGGCGGAATCGAACCACCGACACGGGGATTTTCAGTCCCCTGCTCTACCAACTGAGCTACAGAGGCATTAATGGCGACCCGGAAGAGACTCGAACTCTCGACCTCTAGCGTGACAGGCTAGCGTTCTAACCAACTGAACTACCGGGCCATGGTATGGTGGGCACAACAGGGCTCGAACCTGTGACCCTCTGCTTGTAAGGCAGATGCTCTCCCAGCTGAGCTATGCGCCCATACCTTGCCGCCTCAATAACACGTTGTTATCTTACGAGCGGAACATTAACTATTATACACATTTTTCGAGCATTTGTCAATACTTTTTTTATATTTTTTTGAAAAAATATAATTCTTTTATTTTCCCAGGATTTCCCGGATGTCTTTTTCACTGATTTTGTAAGTTTTATTACAGTAAAAACAGGTCATTTCCGTACTGCCTTCCTTGGCTAATATATCCTCGAGTTCCTCTCTGCCCGCACTTATAAGCGCCCGTTTTATAGTATCTTCACTACAGTTACATTTATATGCGGGATGCACGGTTTCGGTTATTTTAAAATCAAAACCGTTTAACACTTTTTTCATTATATCCTCAGGCATGAGCCCCTGATCAAGCATTTTTGTAACAGACGGAATGTCCTTAAGATTTTCCTCTATCTTGACAATGTCCGTTTCTTCTGCCTCAGGCATAAGCTGCAGTATAAATCCGCCTGCTGCACGAACGGAAAGGTCCCTGTCAACAAGTACGCCGAGTGCAACCACTGACGGCACCTGTTCTGAGGATGCAAAATAATAGGTCAAATCGTCCGCAATCTCCCCGGTCTGAAGTTTTACTCTGCCTACATAAGGCTCACGCAATTTAAGGTCGCGTACAACTGTAAGATACCCCTCGCCTATTGCACTGCCCACGTCAAGTTTCCCGTCGGGCTTAAGCGGCAAATCCACCGAGTTATTCAGCACATAACCGCGAACCTGACCTTTGCAGTCTCCTACCGCCACAATGCCCTCCAATGGGCCATCCCCGCGAACCTGGAGTGAAATGGTTTCATCCTCTCCCTTAAGCATTGTCCCCATCATGGAAACAGCTGTAAGCATTCGTCCGAAAGCCGCACTCACCACGGGGGTTGTCATATGAAGATTATGCGCCTCGTTCACAAGCTCTGTTGTGAGTGCCGCAAAAAATCTTATTTTACCGTTATTCTCATTTCCTCTGATAATTATATCCTTCATTTTTTCCTCTATCCGTGATTAATAATATTTAAGTATATGTAGTTTGCTAAAATCGGAAGCCATAGCGGATTTTTTATATATTGCAACGATTGATGTACTATCGTGTGCACCTTGTCGGAATTCTTTAATATTTTCACCATCGCAAATACTGCGGTTGACGCTCCCAAAGTAAGGATAATCAGTGAAATAAATATTCTGACCCTATCCTCCATTTTTGTGTATGCAAGAGTCCATGATATAAGATTGCTTTCAAAATGCAACAATATCGCAAGGAATACGTTTTTTCTTTTAAGAGTGACATAAGCCAAAAACAAACCCAATACAAACGGCGATACAAGTATAGTCACGCTGTTATGTCCAAAAGCAAAAAGAACCGAGCTGATAACAATCGCCGCACCGCTGCCATACCCTTTTAGCAGTGAAAGGACGACTCCGCGATAGAAAAGCTCCTCAAATATCGGTGCGACAACGCAAGCAAGAAAAAAACCCGTAATAAGAGTTTTCTGATTATCTGCGGGCGGCAGCTGGTCAATCAGTTCAATCCCGAATTTGGATAAAAAATTGTTTGCCGCCGCGTTGAGATAGGTTGCAGTCATCCAGATAATCGGCAATACACATATATATTTTATCCACCTTTTCGCGGGCACATCCTGAAAATTTCCGAAAAATGTTTCCCTGTTGAATATAACATAAACGGTCGTGGGAATTGCTGTTATCACAAGAATATTTACAATATTCAACATGTTAACAAGCTGTGCGGAGTTCAGGCTATTCCCATATATTGAAGATACTGCCGCCGAAAGCAAATATCCGAACACTATCGACATTATTATATAAAGATTGGCGCTTATTCTCTTATTCATACATCATTGCTTTAACAAGTTCGTCTGCCTTTTCCCTACCCTTAAGTATAGAAAGCAGTTCAAAACCGAATTTATGCGCTGTTCCTGCGCCCTTTGAAGTAATTACTTTGCCACTGACCACAACGGGAAAATCCACAATTTCCGCCCCGATGAGCTTGTCCTCATATCCGGGGAAACAGATGGCTTTTTTCCCCTTTAAAATCCCAAGCCCGCCTAGCACCGACGGTGCGGCACAAATTGCGGCGATATAGCCCTCTGATTTTAAAAGCAAATCGCAAAGCGGCTGGAACTTGCTCAAGTTAAGCGTACCGGGCATACCTCCGGGAAGAATAAGCATTTCCGCATTTTCTTCAATATCTTCAAACAAAAGGTCGGCAACAATCTTAATCCCGTGCGACCCTGTCACCTCAAGTGTATTACCTATGCTAACCAGTTTAACATCTACCGATGCACGTCTTAATATATCAACAGGGGTGATTGCCTCTATTTCCTCAAACCCGTCTGCGAGAAATACATAAACCATCTTTTACCTCCTAAAAAATTCTTATATAATTTTTCTGCAACGGCAGCTCCTTACTGTCCGTCTGCCCCACAAAAAGTCTCATATCTTCAATTTTTCTGTTTAAGCTTTTCATCATAATTGTCGGTATCATTTTTATTTCAATTTGTCTTGTGTAAAGCGTTCTTGCAATTAGGCTGTGCAGGGGTGCGAAGATTACCGTTCTGTCAATCTGCGAGCCATGAAGATAAATAAACTCGAGTGCGGCATTCAGCCCCTTCCGGCAGGTGTAAGCAATTTCATCTGCAAAAATAGTCCTGTCCGACAAATCGTAAACAATATAGGAAACGGGGTTGTCATTTTCATCATAAAAAATATAAACTCCGCCCGATTCAAGCGAATATTGCTCCACAATATCTGCAAAATCCTTTTTTGTTCTCTTTACATACCCGTCAAAGAATCCGCAGAACCTTTCATATATATCCGCCATGTCAGACACATCTGCTTTTCCTGCTTTATGTGACGAGCAGCGGCTCTTTGAGGGTTTATAATCGGTCGGGCAGTATGAAAATTCCAATCTTTCATAGCAGCTTGTGAATCCGAATTTTTCATAAAAATTGTCTATCGACGGGGTGAGCATTAAAAACTCTCTCCCCCTTGACCTTGCAATCTCTTCTGCATATGCCATAACCTTTGAAGCAAGCCCTTTGCCTCGAAATTCGGGCAAAGTCGATACTCCGGCGATATATGTGCACGGATAAATTTCCCCTCTTATTGCAACGTCAAAATCGAGTAGCTGCAATGCGGATAATACCCTGTCATTTTCGATAGCCGCCACAGTATTTTCCGGTTTAAATACATTGTCAAAAAACCAGCTGAGATATGGGTCAGCATCATAAAAACAGTAGTTCCACAAGTCCTTGACTTGCTGTTTATGACTCAATTTAACGGTGGAAATCTTCATTTGTGTCAAATCCTCTTTGCAGTAATTTTTTCAAGCAAAATTGCAGGTTTATATGAAAGCTTTGCCTTCCTTAACCCTTCAATACCCAAGTCCTCTTCTCTGTTTACATACTTCGCATCAGAAAATTCATTTTGCAAAAACATTTGGTTTATCGCCGCATATACGCCTTTCACCTTCGGGTCTGCCTTTTCAAAATGAATTATGACGGTGCCGAAATTGTTCTCGCCAACTGTTATCGCAACAATTTCATCATTTACCGTCAGAAATGCCCCTTTTAGCCCGAGCTCAAAAAAGTTTTCAAACAAAACTTTTGAAGCGGTATATTCCTCCATATAAGAATCGGGGTTTCTCTCAAGTATCCATTGGCGGGCGTAATACGCGCATTTTTCTATGTTATCCTCTGAGATAATGTTATATTTATAATCATAAGTATTTATAAATGTATTCAGATGGTTTTTCTTGGAATGATATTTCTTGCCGCGCAGAGAAACTAAATCCGATACGTTGTATATGTAGTCAAAAAATTCTCTGTTTTTCTCAAACTCAAATTTCCCCGGCATAAACTTGTCAAGCTCTGATGCCTCCTCAGTAAGAAGTTTTCTGATTGAATATCCTCCGTATTTTCCCATCATATATTCATCAAGCTTTAATAGCACCTTTTGCTTGTCGCCATTTCCTATCGGCATATGAAAGTATTCCCCGACAGCATCATAGCCTGCAAAAATAACAAGAAAACCGTCAACAACATCGTATTTCATATTATATCCGGCTTTCCAAATAAAAAGATTTGAAAAACAAACCTCTTGTGATATTTTTTTATACTGCCCGAAAAAACTGTCGAACAAGTCCTTTTCCTTAATAGTAATTTCCTTTGGATTAATCATTGTTATCTCCGTCCCAGGTAGTGCTCTGCTGTATCCTTCATATTATCCAGTACTTCATCTCCAAGCCTTTTCCTGATAAAATCAGCGGCTATTTCCATTATGTTTGCCCGGGTGCCGAGATTGTGCGCATCCGATCCTATAAGCTTTATTTTTCCTTCTTTAATCATACTGAATGTAAATTCACGGGTGTTCGGATATATTAAAGACGCTGCATTGAACTGACCTACACATCCGTAGGAAAACAGTCTGTCATATTCTTCTTTGCCGCAAACTTCCTGGTATCTTTCGGGGTGAGCAATAATAATGTCATATCCCTTATAAAGCAAAAACTCCAGCCTCTTAAAAATATCTTCATTCCACTTTGCAAGCGGCATTTCTACAAGCATAGTGTTTGTTCCCGTAATAAGCAAACCGTCCAGATTGGGTTCATCTAAAATATCACGGGACAGGTAAACCTCAAATCCCAGTATAATTTCAGGAAAATCAATGTTTTTCTTTTCCATATACTGAATTAGTTTTTCAAACACTTTATCCCTTTTCTGAATCATTTTTTCAGTGTCTTTATTAAAATAAAAATGAGGGGTAGCAACAGAAATATCAATCTTCTGCATCTTGCTTTCATTAAGCATGGCAACAGACATCCTTACGTTTTTTGAACCGTCATCTATGCCGGGCAATAAGTGCGAATGAAAATCAATCATTACTATCCCCCCAGTATTAAAATTTTAATCCTTTTTGTTCTTTTTCTTTTTTGTTTCCTTTTCCTTTTTTATATCTTCCTTAACCTCGCTCTTAATTTCATCCAGTTCTTTTTCCATGTCACCGTATCCGTAGGTATAATTTGTTCTGTAAGCGCTGAACAGCTTGTCATAAACATTATATACGCCCGATTTATCACGTTTACCTTTGGTTTCATTATAATAGTAATAGTAACCGTATTTATAATCGAATGCGTAACCTGTCCCTGCGTTGAATACCCTGATATCATTCAGTACCGTGCCAATCACGTTCGCACCGGCTTTTTTGAGTTTTTCAATAGTTTCGTTTATAACCTTAATTCTTGCAAAATACTGTTTTATTACAAGAAGCAGTCCGTCTGCATACTTAACAATAACAGAAGTATCCGCAACGATATTTGCAGGAGATGAGTCTAAAATGATGTAATCATAATCGGTTTTGTTAAATTCATCAAACGCTTTTTCGACTTTTACAGCAGTAAAAATTTTCGAGGTTGCGCTTGTTGCTTTAACGCAAGGCAGAATGTCAAATCCAAACCTGTCGTCATGCATTATATTTTCATCAAGACTGTTGCCCATAAGAACCTTTTCAATACCACCGATATTACCGGTCTCAAGCTCTAACTGTTTTACAATATTAGGCTTCTTCATATCTATGTCAATAAGAAGAACTTTATATCCCATATCGCTGAGTGCAGTTGCCATGTTAATAGACGTGGTGGATTTACCCTCTGCAGCTATTGTACTTGTGACAATCAGCTTATAAGGTTTAACATTCTGTGCCTGATTTTTCAAAACAGCGGCCAGCATAAAGTTAGATTCCACAAATCCCTGATTTGCAACTCCCGTGTGGAGATAATTTTTGTTCTTATCATTTGTAGCTGTTGCGTGGGGAATTTCTCCCAGAACCATTTCCCCGACTTTATGCTCAATATCTTCAGAATTTTTAACCTTCATTACAAAGAAGTTCAGCAGTACAATGATGAGGGATATCAGCAAAAATCCGATAAGTCCGAGCATGGTAATAAACTGCACCGTTTTCGGGGGTTCAGGCTGTTTCGGAAGAACAGCATAGTCAAGTACGTTTACGCTGCCCGCTTCAACAACCTCCATCATTACCGCCGGCGCAACCTGTATGACTGCGTTTGCAATATTTTTCGCCATATAGGGGTCCGCATGGCTTACCTTTAGATAAACAACCTGACTTTCCTCTCCGATTGAAACCTCAAGCATTTTATCTATTACACCCATTGCAAGGTTAATATCAAACTTGTCCATTACATGCTTTGCGATCTTTTCACTTTTCAAAATCCTTGTATAAGTAGGTATCAGATTTTGAGTAAGCATAGCGTCGACCGTCGTTCCCGCCTGGGTAAGGGTTTCACTCTTGGAGTTAACCACCATCGAAGCAGTTGCCGTATATTCTGCATTATATGTTACATTACTGAAAATATAACCTGAAAGCGCAAAAAGAATGGTTACGCCGATAACAACCCATTTCCATTTCATGAGCCAAAAGAGGATGTCTGATAAATCTATTGCAAAGAATATATTTTTTTTGTTATCCATATCTGCTCCTCCTTTACTCATCATCTTTGTCCGAACCGGGGTCAAATCGTTTGATTAATTCGTAAGTTACACTGCAATTTTCCGGAGATTTGAAGTCAACGGTTAATACGAATTCGTCCATAACCCATTGACTGATAATTCCTACATTCCCCGCGGAAAATTCTCTTTCGTAAAAATCTACAACATCTTTAATCTCTTTGTAATCCTGACGGATCTTGGTATTATTAATTATGTTGTCCTCATCTTTATATATTTCCGTTGTGCATTCACCATACTTCAAGCTGAGCGCTCTCATTACATACAAATACTCTGTATAGGTATTGTTGCTTTTTGAGTTTCTTATTTCATAAGTGTGTATCAATTGGTCCTGATTAAATGTGTATTTAATAGTAGATTGGTTTATCCAGTCTGTAAGCCTTGTATTTCCGCCTGCGTTAGGAACAAAGAAGACTTCCTTCACAGAGCTTATATCAAGCATCGCTTTTCTGGGATCTAAATTAAGAACCTTGGATATATCCATGCCCATTTCGACACCATCTGCAAGAAATAAATCACTATACAAATCGCCTCTTTTTACGTCCTCACGTTTTATTCTGTTTCTTACATCGGCGTATGAATCGTAATACAGTTCGGCATTAACACCGCCTGCATTAAATATTTTTTCAACACCACCGTTGCAACTGGCCAGCGATAACATGCAAAAAAGCATCAAAAAAGCCAAAGTTCTTTTCATTTTATTTCCTCCTAAATTGTTAGTACGTGTATTTACCTATAATATCAGCAACGCTCTGCCTTATTTCATCGTCTGTCATATTGTCGGTCTGCTCAATCAGACGAAGAATTTTTTCATAAAATACCTCTTTGTCAATTTGAACGGGTTTTGCCACGAAAATCCGATCGTGTTTCGTGGAAATCATGTCCTCAGTTGACATATAAAGCTCTTCATAAAGCTTTTCTCCCGGTCTGAGTCCGACAATTTCAATTTCAATATCCTTACCTGGCGTATAGCCCATGAGCTTAATCATTTTCTCGGCAAGATCGTATATTTTTATGGGTTTGCCCATATCAAGAACAAAAACCTCACCGTTTTGAGCATATACTCCTGCCTGGAGCACCAGCGATGCCGCCTCAGGTATCGTCATAAAGTATCTTGTAATATCCTTGTGTGTTACCTTAACAGGTCCGCCGCTGTTAATCTGCTGCTTGAATATAGGAATTACCGACCCGTTCGAGCCTAATACATTCCCGAACCTTACAGCGACAAATTCTGTTCTTTCCTTATCGTTAAACGCCTGCACCATCATTTCACAGACCCGTTTTGTCGCACCCATAATATTGGTCGGGTTGACTGCCTTGTCGGTTGAAATCATGATAAACCGCTTAACTCCGTACTTTATTGATGCTTTTGCAACATTAAACGTTCCGAAAATATTATTTTTTATTGCTTCTTTTGGAACCTCCTCCATAAGAGGAACGTGCTTGTGGGCGGCGGCATGAAATACTATATCAGGGCGAATTTTTCCGAAAATTTCATCTATCGCTGCCATATCCCTGACGGTTGCTATCACAACTGATACGTCCGCCTCGGAATCTTGTTCCCTAAGCTCAAGCATAAGCTCGTATGCGTTATTTTCATAATTGTCCAGTATTATTAATTTTTTCGGCTTATATTTTATAACCTGCCTGCAAATTTCGCTTCCGATTGAGCCCCCGCCACCGGTAACGATTACAACCCGATTTTGAATATAAGCACCTATTTTATCATTTTCAATATCGACTTGCTTTCTGTAAAGCATGTCCTCTATCTGAATGTCCCTTACCTTACTTGTAATGCTTCCTTTTGAATCTCTGGAGATGATGCCTTCCTTGGGGATTATTCTTGTTTTTATTCCTGTTGCTTCACACCTTTCAACAATATCCGCAAGCAGATTGTGAGAAAGACTCGGTATTGCGATTAGAATTTCATCAACCCCGTACCGTCTGCACACTTTTTCAATGTTCCATCTGTCCCCCAGCACCTTTACGCCGCTGAGATAACAACCTATTTTATCCCTGTCATCGTCAATAAGACCGACGATACTGTATTTCCCTCTCCGCCTGAATTCTCTGATGCATAGCTCCGCTGCAGAACCCGCGCCTATAATTAACAGTCTGGGCAGATTTTTTTGCACGGGACTGATACCATTCCGTTCCCTGAGATATTTCATCAGAATTCTATTCATAAGCAAAACATCGGTTATTGTGATATATGAAAGAATGTTCATCCTGAATGAATTGTTTATGCTTATATCAAAAACCAGATTTATTAATATTTCCGCAGCATATGTCATACTCGCACCGACCGTGCAGGCAGTTACAAGAACCGCAAAGTTTTTCATATTTGCATAGTACCACAAAACATTGTAGGTTCTAAAGAACAAAAACGCAAGCATGTATGATGCCAACACAAGCAGACCGAATATCGGCGCTCTGTAATAAATAACATCAGGAAGGTTTGTTTTTTCGTATACCAGTACCATCGCAATCAAATATCCTAATATTACGCAAACGCCGTCATTTAAAACAATTTTCAGTCTTCTGTGTTTTGAAAAAACACCTTTCATAAATCCACGTTCCTTTATCCGGACAAAGCCGTTTTTATTTCTTCATTTCTGCTAAAAGTGCTTTGCCGCCCTCAATAATTTTCTCTGCAACCCCTGATTTAAAGGGCGATGTTCTTGCTTCATATCCGCCCTCATCATAAGCGGACTTCATTGGGAAATATCCCATATTTCCGTTTGTCAGCGCACAGGGCATTATCATTTTATAGCCTTCTGCCTCTTTGATAGACACACCTATATCTGTAAATGGTTCACCCGGAATTCCAACCAGTGCCACAGGACCGATTTTCACTCCCGTCAGCTCAACATTATAGCTTTCTGGCCCGTTTTCCATTCTGCACATACGAAGTGCTTCAGCTACAACCGTGGTAAGCTGCATTGCTTTGTACGGAATCAGGTCATCCCTTCCCGAATCGTGAAGCTCCTTATATTTTTTTGCAAGCGGCATTTGTTCTTTTGTCGGAACATTTGCTTCAACAACAATTCCTTTTCTTTTGATGTCAATTTCTTCGACATCAACATATTCTACTTTATCATAAACCTGAAGCACCGTTCCGGCAAGTGCCCTTCCGACAAATCTTGCCATACCCGGGCTTTTCATTTCATTATCAAAGCTGATTTCTGTATCATTCATATCTCCGCCTGAGGGATGAACATTTGTACTTCCTACATCTCCCTGAGCTCCTGCAAAGAAAACACATTTTGTCCCGTCAAGTGCTTTCTCAATTGTTTTGCGCATCCAGCCCGGCCAGTCGGACGAAATCATCTCGCCGTTAACTGTATCTGCGTGCACACCGTAGTTTACAAGCACAATGCTGCAGTCATTTTCCCTGTCAAATCTTAAAATATGCACCCTTTGATCCAGTGTGCCGATCGGATGGTCAATATTAGGGTCGTTGATGGGCGGGCAGGTAAATGTGGAGCCGTCCTTCATCTTATATCTTCTGATATAAGCAACCCTCTCGGGAGCATATCCTGTTATAAATCCCATTTTTGCAGGTTTTAAATCTGCAAGCGCCATAATGCAGGCATCGAGAACTCTGGTTCCCAAAAACTTCCTGTATTCCAAAACAACATTATCTTTTTCATCAAATCGGTCTGTCGTTTTAAGTGAAGGACCTGTATGAGTATGGGTCGCCGACATAAAAATGTTGTCTGCCGGTACGCCTGTTGCAACCTGTACAGCCTCACGGAAAGGTCCGCCGATTTCCTTGTCAATTCCGCAGTTATCAATGCTTATCATCAGGATTTTTCTGTCGTCACAGGAAAGTGCCAAAGCACCAACTTCAATATCATCAAGAAATCCCTTTGCATATCTCGGAATATAATATCCCGATATGCCGATTCCAAGCGGCGGATTAGCGTTGACCTTTGAATATCCTACTTTTAATTTGTTCATTTCAATTAACCTCCGGTTGCGTTTAAATTCTGAATTTTCCTCTTACCATTACATTCTTAACTGCAAACTTATCATCGACAAAAACAAAATCAGCCTGTTTTCCAACTTCTATTGAGCCGACTTCGTCTCCCATTCCTATTGCACGGGCGGGATTGGTCGAAGCCATTTTAAACGCCTGCGCTATTCCGCAGTTTGTGTTTGACATTACATTTCTGCAAGCAAGCTCCATTGTCATCTTACTGCCTGCAATACCACCGTTATGGTCGAAATTCAAATCAGTTACATGTTTATATTTCTCAGGAGTCGGATTTTCATGAACCGTACTGTCAGTAATTAAAATAACACGGTCTAATCCCTTAGTATGTAATAGAAGCTGTTGCATTTCCGGATGCACGTGAATTCCGCATGAATCTGAAATAAGCTCCGCATAAATATCAATTTCTTTAAATGTGTACTCGTCAGGACCGTATGCCCTTGTTCCGCCATAAACAGGTCTTCTGCCTGTTGCATTCATGGAGTGGGTTTGGATTTTCGGTCTGTATTTACCAAGCGCACGAATCTCCATAGGAGTTGCCTCACTATGACCCAGAGCGAATATAACGTCCGGATTTACCTTTCTTGCATACTCTAAAAAAGGAATCAAGTCAATGCGTTCAGGTGCTATCGACCATACCTTTACAAAATCTCCTGCCTCATCCACTAAAGGAATGTAATCTTTAGGCAAAACACCGTATCTCCAAGGATTCAAATCTGCGTGAGAACCGTATCTGGGGTTGGTGTATGGGCATTCCATGTAAATTCCCTTTAATGTTTCAGTATCAGTCGCTGCGGCCTTTATGTTTTTTGTGACCTCCAAAAGAGTTTCACGGTTCATATGATAATCGGGCGTTGCAAGAATGGAAGTAGTCCCGTGTGCCAAAAAGAATTCAGCCGCCTTTTTGGGTTCGTAACATGTGGAATATCCGCCGCCGCCATGAACATGAATGTCAACAAAGCCAGGGCCGACATATGCTCCGCCTGCGTCAATGACCTCTGCACCAACGGGTGTTTCAATTTCTCTTTCTCTGCCAATCTGCGCGATTTTGCCGTCACTGATTACTATTGCCCCGTCCCATATGATTCCATTTTCTGTTACCACCTGGGCATTTTTAATCATTTTGATTTTGTTCATAACGAATATACCTTCTTTTAACCAAATTTTCCCCGACTATTAAACCCGTCACCGCAAGCTGACTTTTCGCCCTTCGACTGTGAAAATAACCATTAAAAAAGTTCAAACTATCCGATTAAGATAAAATAAAGTTTCTTATAATTCAAAACTTCCTTTTTATAAAACTGTCCTGTTTTCCCATTCTTTTTATTATAGCACATAATTACAGCTATTTCAACATTTTTATTTATTTTATAATCGAATAATTCTGCCTCCGGCTATGTGCAGAGTTTTGTTGCAAAATTCAAGTGCCGCATTCTTGTGAGTTATTATTATGCAGGTCTTGTCTGTCATATTTTTTATGTTCTCGAGAATTTTTCTTTCAGTATCACTGTCAAGTGCGCTTGTTGCTTCATCCAACAGTAAAACAGGCGTGTCATATATAAGTGCTCTGGCTATTGCAAGCCTTTGAACCTGTCCTTCCGAAAGCCCCGTCCCCCGTTCTCCGATAACCGTATCAAGCCCATCCTTAAGCCCTGAAATATAATCCCAAATGTCCGCAAGTCTTGCGCATCTTTCTATTTCCTCGTCTGATGCATCAACTTTGGAAAACCTTATGTTTTCACGGATTGTTCCCGAAAGAATCATATTACCCTGAGGAACATACGCAAAAATTCCTCTTGTATTTTTGTCTGCAAAATACTTTTTTTCTCCGCATCTTATAGTCATCTCGCCCGACGTGGGTGAAACTATTCCCAAGAGCAGCTTCACAAGCGTGCTTTTCCCAGCTCCCGATTCGCCTGTAACTGCAACAAATTCATTTTTCTTTATTTCAAAATCTATGTCATTTAAAATAGATTTTCCGCCGTCATATTCAAAACTTAAGCTTTCAGCTTTTATTTCGGAAAATTTTTCTTTTGAAATCCCGCCCGAATTTCTGCTCGGTTCATCCGGAAAATTTTCCGTTTCCATTATCCTTTCGGCAGATGCAACCGCAGAATAAACCTGCGGCATTAGCATGGACAAATTCATAAATGGCGCCTGTATCTGATTAACCAGCTGCAGAAAAGCAGTCATTGTGCCGACGGTGATTATCCCCGCCGCAAGCCGATATGCTCCCCATGCGAGTGTTGCGTAATATACAAGTGAAAAAACGAGAAACAGTCCCGAAGACGCAAATATACTGATGGTATTTCTTTTGACCCTCAATTTATATGCAATCTGCTGCAACAGTCCTGATTTCTCAGTCATAAACTGTTGACTCTCAAAAGACTTTATCATCAATATATTTTGAAGACTTTCCTGCATAAACGCGCTTGTTTTACCCTCTGCCTCCTGCGCAGTTTTATGTAATGATTTCATTTTTCTGCTGTATAAAGTTGCCGCAGCTATGACGGGCGGTCCGATTGCTATTGCAATAAATGCAAAAGTCCTGTCCAGCAAAAACATTGTAAAAAAAGCGCTGACAAGTTTGGCAATAAGTGAAAAAAAGTTGGGCAGAACGGTTGCTACACCATTAACAATTATGCTCACATCGCTGTTAATTCTGTTTAACAGCTCGCCCGAATGATGCGCAGATATGCTCTGCCAATCCTTAACCAAGAGTTTTGAAAAGGTGCTTTGTTTCAGCTTAATTGTGAGTTTGCCGACAAGTCTCACTTTTATGACGCTCGAAAGTGCCGATATAGCAAGCTGAATAAACAGCAGGCTGAAAAGGCCAATACTCGCAAGCTTAAAGCTGCCCGACCTCTCACCTATGGCGACGTCAATAACGTCCCGCGACACGAGTGCCAATCGCACTCCTGTTAAGGAAGATATAACCCCAAGCAATATCGTCAGAAACAGGCTGAAATATATTATTTTCGAATTTTCAGCTATCCATTTTAATGCGCCGCTTTTTATTTTTTTCATAGATTTTCCCTCCGATGAAAAATAGACCTGCAGCAATTATCGCTCCGCTTGTATCAATAAGTACGTCTGTTATTCTGCCTGCCCTGCCTGCTGAAAACAGCTGAATTGTTTCGTCAAAAAACGCAATCGAGCCTGAGAACAGTATGCTTGTTATAAACCTGTACCATCTGTCAATCCCGTATAATCCGAGCAGTAAATTAAGATATAATCCCAACAGTAAGAACAGTGAAAAATGCGCAATTTTTCTTATAATTGCTTCAAGCTTCAAAAAATTTTTTTGAGCTATTCTTCCCGCCGAAAAATCGTCATTTACCTCTTTTGATATATCCGTCTTAAACTCGTCCTCGGTTTTTATCTTATCGGTAAATTCTTTGCTGACAACCGTCGAACTCTCCGCGTCCTGAAGGGAAAAGGAGAAAGTGAGGCAAATATGCAGTAAAAGTACTATCCAGCAAACAAATATTTTAAATTTTGGTTTCACGACCGCCATCCCCAATCTCGGAAATGTAGAAAGAAGGCGCGTATCCGATTTTCGATGTATATTTTTCACCTACGGTTTTGATAAACTCATCAACTGCCGTTTCTTTAACTATGCTGACCGTACATCCGCCAAAGCCGGCACCTGTCATTCTTGAGCCGAGTACACCGTCTATTTTTCTTGCTTCCTCCACAAGTGTATCAAGTTCAATGCCCGTAACCTCATACAAATCGCGGAGGGAATCGTGCGATGCGTTCATAAGTCTGCCAAACTCCGCTATGTTATTGTCAATAAGCGCGTTTTTGGATTTTACAACCCTGTCAATTTCATAAATTACATGTTCAGCACGTTTTGCCACAACGGGATTATTTATTTCGCCGCGGTATTTTTCAAATTGTTCGGGCGAAACATCTGCAAGACATGTTATGTCAGGCATAACATTTTTTAAATTTCTGGCTGCCTCTTCACACTCGCTCCTGCGCTCATTATATTTTGAATCGGCAAGCGATCTTTTCTTGTTGGTATTGGAAATCACAAGCTTATACCCTTCGATATTTACGGGCACAAGTGTGTAATCAAGCGTTTTGCAATCCAGCATTATTGCGTGATTTTTTTTGCCCATTGCCGATGCAAACTGGTCCATAATTCCGCACATTACACCAATATATTCATGCTCCGCCTGCTGAGAAATTTTCGCCATTTCTATCATGTCAACGGGCTCGGTTATTCCCTTTATTTCATTGGAAATTGTCGCAAATGCAAGAGCGGTTGCGACCTCGATAGCCGCAGATGAGGAAAGACCGCCGCCGTGTGGCGTGGTATCGTCAAACAGCATATCACAGCCGACAATTTCATATCCCTTTTTCTTCATAACATGGGCAACACCAATCTGATAGTTGCCCCACCACAAATCCTTGTAGTTGTCGAGGCTTTTAATATCTGCCTCGACAACCATATCAAGGTCCGTTGCCATCATTTTTATAATATTGTCATTTCTTTTTCTGTAAGCAATGGCGGTGCGCATTGTGAGTGCTGCCGGAAAAACATACCCGCCGTTGTAGTCGGTATGCTCTCCAATCAGATTAACCCTGCCCGGTGACTGGAAAATCCGGATTTCGCCGCCTTTGCCGAATTTATTCTCAAAATCTACAATTAAATCTTTTATTTCCATTAGCTTTGCTCCTTTAACTCCGCTGTAATTTTTTAATGAATCAAATATTTTGTTGCTTAAATTTTTTATATGCCACGCGGAGCTCCTCTGCCTTCTCCTCGGGACAGGTAGGGTTGCAGTGCGCCCATGCGCCTGTTTCACTTGATGCGTTGTATTTTATCTGTTTTTCCGATCTCATCGGCGGGAAAAATTCTATATGAAAATGGTAGAAGGACGTATCCTCACCCGTGTTTACGGGGTTTTGATGCATACACATCATATAAGGAAATTTCATGTCAAACAGACAGTCCAGCATACCCGCTGTGTCCTTGAGTGTCTGTGCCAGAAGATCCTTTTCCACTTCATTTAATTGCAGAAGATTCTGCTTGTGGTTTTTGCTTATTATATACACTCCGTACGGGTATTCAGAGAAAAACGGCAGTACAACCGTAAAAGCCTCATTTTCAAAAATCACACGGCTTTCCGCCTCCTGCTCAGTTTTAAGCATTTCACAAATCAGGCATTTACCCGTTTCTTTCGAATATTCCCTTGTTGAGTCCATTTCAAGCTGGAGCTTTTTCGGTACCTCGGAATACCCGTAAATTTGTCCGTGAGGATGCGGCATTGTAACGCCAACAACCTCCCCGCGATTTTCAAAAATAAAAACATATTTAATTTTTTCGTCCTTCGACAAATCTTCAAACCGGTCTGTCCACAAATCAACCAATTTTCTGATGTGACTCGCCGGAAGCTCGGGCAATGTAATTGTATGGTCGGGAGAGTATAAAATAACCTCGCACTTGCCATACGCCTCCTTCACCTTGTAAATTCCACACTCTACATCATCGGGAGCAGGTGGATTTTGTGACAGTGCGGGGAAATCGTTATCATATTTGTAGACCTCATATCCGTCGGGTACATTTTTGCCCGGTCCCGGGCAAAACGGGCACCAATCCTTAGGCATTTGAGGTCTGCCCTGTCTGTGTGAAGCTACCATTACCCAATCTTTAGTCAGCGGGTTGAATCTTAGTTCTGCCATTTTTTTAGTCCTCTCTTTTCTTTCGTAATATTGAGTTGGGCAATATTTTTCTGCCCGGCATAAGTCTGACTATCATTTCAGCATGAGGCGCGGCGTTAATATCATAGCCTTTTTCATCCTGCATGAAATCAGCGTTAAACTTGTAAAAACCTTCAACATAAGGCGATATTACCTCTATTTCATCGCCGCGGAAAAATCTGTTCCTTTGAATAATTTCGGCAATGCCCGTGGCTTCGTCATAGCTTTTTATAACTCCTATAACGTCATACTCACGAATGTAATTTGAGGTTGCATAGTTTTGTCCCAAATCTTCACCGCCAAAACAGAATCCTTCCCAATAAGGTCTGTGGCTTACCTTGCACAGTTCCTCATACCACTCTTCTTTAAAATGGTAATTTTCAGGGTCTCGATAGTATGCATCAATTGCCTCCCTATATACCTTCACTACCGAGGCAACATAATATTCAGTTTTCACTCTGCCTTCGATTTTGAGGCTGGATACACCTGCATTTATTAGCTCGGGAATTCGCCTTATCAGGCATAAATCCTTTGAATTGAAAATAAAACTTCCCCGCTCGTCCTCTTCTATGGGAATAAATTCACCAGGTCGTTTTTCCTCAACAAGGTTGTATTTCCATCTGCATGGCTGAGCACAATCTCCTGAGTTTGAATCCCTGCCTACAAGATAGTTGCTGAGCAAACATCTGCCCGAATAGGACACACACATTGCACCATGAACAAACATTTCAAGTTCAAGACCAACCGCTGTTTTATTTCTCACCTCAAGAATTTCCTCATAGGTTAGTTCGCGCGCAAGTACAACACGTTTTGCCCCCATTTTGTACCAGGATGCGGCAGCAACGTGGTTGACGGTATTAGCCTGAGTACTTATGTGAATCTCCAATCTTGGCGCAAGCTCACTTACCAGAACAAATGCTCCCAGATCTGAAACAATTACAGCGTCAATATCAGTTTTCGCAATTTCCAGAATGTACTCTTTGAGCGGTTCAATATCTTTATTATGCACAAAACAGTTGAGGGCAAGATAAATCTTTGCACCATACCTATGGGCAAACTCAATACCCTCCTTCAACTGGTCAAGAGAAAAATTTTCAGCCGCGGTTCTGAGTGAAAATGCATCGCCGCCGACATACACAGCATCTGCTCCATAATAAATAGCGGTTTTAAGTTTTGAAAGACTGCCCGCCGGGGCAAGAAGCTCTATTTTTTTCATGGTTTTTCCTCCCGAAATTATTTTGTGCAAAAATGCCGTAGAAATGTTTATCTTAATCTTTTTAATGAATATTTTCGCATAATTTCCTATTATTTATTTTATAACAATACAAATTATATGTCAAGGATAAATAAGGGAAATATTCAGCATACACCCTATGAAAACCATAAATTTTCTTCATTTTTTATCTTCGGTTATATAAAAAAGACGGCGGCTGCTTGAGCCGTCGTCTTAAAACTTATTTAATTAATAAGGCAATTTATAAACGTAGTCGCCTACATTTCTCGAGAAGTAAATTTTGATCATCGGTTTATCCGGTGTAAGTTTGAGAAGAAGTTCTCTGTATCCGCTTTCAGGACCACGTTTCTGTACCCACTGGGATTCTACACCTTCGTCCCAGCTGATAGTTAATGTCTTACCGTTGTGAGCGTATACAACTGTATTGTCTGCGTCACTGTAAGTAATAGTGAGGCCATCAACCTTTGATGTGCTGTCAACAAGCGGCAACTGAACCCAGAGGTCTTCGTTAGCTGCAACTGCATCAAGACCTGCTTCTATTGTGGTTCCTTCTTCAGTCATAAAGTAACGGTAAATTGGTGCTTTACCACTCCACGGACATACAGCGTTAACAAGTTCAAAACTCTTACCCTGTTCAATCCATTTGAGATCAGGTTCATACTGTTTACCTTCCATATAAAGCTGCCCTGCACCGTCAGTACCTACGATACCTGATGTGAGTACATCTTCTTTAGTAAATCTGCCACGGAAGTCATGAGCTGAATTTGTCATAGCTATGTTACCGTCTTTTTTACCCTTTGTATCAATATCCTTCGGCTTCTGTGAAGCAAGAATGGTACCGAAGTATTCATCCCAAATACCCATAGGAGCAAGTGTATTATAGGCGTAAGCTGAGTAACCGTGTTGTTTGCCTTCGCCAAGACCGAACCATACCTGATAGTATATACCTTTATGTTTCAAACCAAGCATCTGATCCTGGTCGTTAACATTGTAGATATTGTAATCACCTTGCATTTCAAATGGAAGGGTCGGCATTTCCGAATCTTCAAACCACTGATGCTCATGATGGTTTTTCCACATAGCCATTGAGTTATTAGCTATATATGAGTCAGGACTGCTCTTCTGGAATATATCGTCATAAATATTTCTAATGTAATATCTTAAGTGGTTGTATGCCCAGCCATCATTTGTAATAACCGATGCAACTGTACCTGAACCGCTGAAACGACCGTCTTCTGATTCACCTGCTCCCTGTTCTGCATAAAGTGTTCTGTAGTCATCTGAGTGTGCAACCTGAACAAGCCAGTTTTTCTTAGCTCTTGGGAATATTTTTGCAATATATGCGTTACCGGTAATAGCCGAGCCGCCGCCGTAAGGTGAGTTTACACGACCTGTAAATGCTGCGCTTCGAACTGATGGGAATCCGTTTACTTCCGGCATATAGAAGAAGCTGTCAAAATTAAGGAATCGATCTGTAGCCTCAATAAGTTTGGCTTTTGTTATTGGATTTTGTTGATCTTCCGGAATTTCCGTCAAATAACCCTGTACAAGATTATCCCACATACCTTCACACATACGGCCGTAGGAAGCACCGTCGGAAGTACCACCCTCTGCCCAGTAGCCGAGAGATGATGTCTGACCAATGTAGTCGCCCATTGTAGAAGGATATGTAGCACCTACAGATGCCAAATCAAAGTGGTCTTTAAATGATGTAAGGTGAGGGAAGGAGAGGTATGCGTATAAGGAACCTTCAATACACATAAGACCCTGGTTTGTAGCACCCTGACCTCTGAGGTTAGAAACTGTTTCACCCATCTGCTACATACCTTCATCACAGATAGCTTTTGTTTTGGGCGAGAGGAAGTTTCTTGAGTAGAAATAGTTGTATGGCATTCCCTGTTCACCATACTGGAAGTTTTCGTAAGTATGATAGTAGTAGTTACATCCGCCGCCTGCTACGTTACCGTAGTAGTATGTACCGGATTCTGTCATCTGTACTATCCATGCAAGCCAACCAAGTTCAACTCTCTTCTGGAGAATCGGGTTAGCATAATAAGCGTTTGTTTCAGCATTAATTGTAAGAGCACCTGTAAAGTTTTTAACAGATCTCATACCACCGCCCTGATAGTAGCCTACCTGCCAGTCTTTGTCAGGCCATGCCTCAGTACCTTCAATACGAGCTGTTGTAGCTGTACAGCCAAACCATGGGTTTGACGGGTCAAGAACCTGTTTTTTCAAAGCAGGTTTAACACCTGTTACAGAGCCGAAGTACGCTGAATAAAGCTGTGCTTCTCCCATAGGATTGTCAAGCGGGTTATTTTGCATATGCGGGAGCTCAGGTTTTTGTACTTCAATATCAAAGTTTCCACCTAATTCGTTGTAGATTTCAACCATTCTTTCTCTCGCTTTAGCTTGAAGAGGACCTGCAACCTGAAGGCCGCCGTACTCGTCTTCAACATATACATAGTTACCCTTTAAGTCTGCCGCCATTTCAGGAGTAGGACAAAGGACTTTAGAACCACCGATCATACCAAAGCTTCCTCTGAAGTTTTCCGGAAGTTTAAGCATATATACGGTATCAGGTTTAAGTGATGTAACGTCCATACGTTTTCTTGCAGAGGTGTTATCTGCTGTAGATACATCTGTTTCAGCTACCTTTGTAAAACCGTCCTGAGAGTATACAGCAGCTGTTGCGTTACCGCCACCAAGACCTATACTTGTTACAGCAAACTTTTTAGGAACATAGAAGTAGCTTGTTGTAGGTGTTGTATCTGAAAACTTGAATTCAGATTCACCGTATATACCCCAGCTTGCGGGGTTTTTAACACCGATTGTAACAAGGTCTTTATTTTTACCTGTGGTGAACTCGATTCTGTAGATACCCGGTTCACCGTTAGGAATGTTTATGATCTTTTCCATTGTACCCTGTGTTTTGTAGTACATGTTAGCTCTGATGATAACTCTACCGTCAGGACCTACCACACGAACAACTGTACATGGGTTTGTATTAAATGAGTCTGCTGCTGCAGAGGAGGGAGTTCTTGCTATGTAAATATCTCCTGGTGTTCCGTCAAAACGAACCATCATACCAAAACCGGCAAGACCACACTGTGTACCCATACCGGCAGACTGTATTACATCAAAATCTGTTGCTATTTTGTCAGAAGAGTTAAGGAATCTTTCCGAAGCAGTCACTGTTACTTTTTCCTGGTCTGACAGGTCCGCAAGAGTTTTTACAACTGTTGCAACTTCAGCAACTGTAGTTGTTCCCTGGGGATCAAATCTCTTTCCCTGTTTACCCTTCATAAGAACATACGCCATTGCGTCCTTAACATCCTGAACTGCCCATTCACTAACCTGACTAAAGTCTTTAAGGAACGCTTCGTTGTATACAGCCTCAGGATAATTGTCAGAAATCATGTCTGCTGCTCTGTTTAAGATAACAGCAAGCTCTTCACGAGTTACTGTATCGTCGGGTCTGAATTTTCCATCATAGCCCTTCATAAGTTCCATAAGAGAAACAGCAGTGATGTCACCACCATACATATTGTCATATGTAACGTCTTCATACGCACCATTGTATGCCGGAATTTTAGAAATTAAAATTCTTGCAAAAAGTGACGCTGTCTCCGCTCTTGTTGCGGGTCTGTCCGGTTCAATTTCCCCGGGAGCTATCCAATAACCGTTTTCGGTTACATAGTCAATAGCATCCTGCGCCCAATGAGCCGCATTTGTACCGAATGACACAAAAAGCGACAAAATCATTGTGACCACGAGAATTTTACTGATAAGTTTTCTCATAATTACTCTCCTTTGACATTAAAAAAATAATAACAATAGTTGTACTTGTTTATTATATCACCTATTTGCAACAAAATCAACGATATTTTTAACAATATATAAACCAAATTTTTATGCAGTTTTACCATAAATATTTTTTTCCGGTGTTTTTGTTGAAAGTTATCAGAAAATATGATAGAATTATATAACATAAGTGATTGAAAATCAGGCGTATTCCTATCTACTTTACTCACACGCTCTTTCAAAGTTATATTTAATATAAAGGAGAAAAAAATGAAAAAATTTCTTATGCTTTTGGCAATAATAACGGCCTCCGCTTTTTCTGCCGTTGCGGCGCCCGGTGATGTGGTCGGTGAAATTTATTCTACCGATATACTTGCCTATGTCAACGGCAGTGCAATCAGCTCCTATAATATCGGAGGTAAAACGGTCGTTCTTGCCGAAGAGCTTTGCGATAATAACACAGGTAAACATTACGGTTTTGACTGCTCTTATGATAATGATACCCGCACACTTACCATCACCTCAACATTCACAAGCGGTAACGCCGATGCGAAAATTTCGCGCGGCACGGTTGGTCAGGTATTGGGCAGTGTTTATCAGACGGATATTAAAGTTATTTTCAATTCGGTTGAAGTAACAGGCTATAACATCGGCGGGCAAACCGCGATTTGCATTGAAGACTTGGGCGAGTATGCCACGGACGAGCACAACGGTCAGTTCGGCTATTCCAAATATTTGTGCAATGCAGTCTGGAACGGAGTCAGCCGCGAGATTACGCTTAATACTTTTCAGCAGGATGCAAATTACTTTGGCACCTATCCCTCAAGAAAACTTGATATTACACTAAACGACAACCTGCTTTCATGCTCTTTCGACCAGTTAAACCCTTTCGGCGGCAATATAAAATTTAATTTTTCGGACGATTTTAAGGCGGATGTTTATAAAATCAAGCCCGTTATATTAAACAATGAAACTGTCGGGCAGATGGTTATGAAACCCGGCGGAATGGCTGTTTTTTCAATGAACGATGCGCTCATGCACAGTAAAACCCGGGAACTTGAAACCGTTCTCAGTTACGGAGAGGCAATCGAATATGTCGTCAGCCGGTTTGAAGTTGTAGGTGAGGGTAACAGCGAAAATGCCACCATTTTCCTTGCAAAAAAAGACGATATTCATTATCTTCTTTTTGCGATGAAAAACGGCGGTCTGGTCTGTGACAGTAAATATGGCAGCTCCTACTCGAAGGTTGAGCTTATAAGCGAAAACGGCGTACCTTCTCTTAAGCTTGAAAGCAAAAATTTCGCGGGAACTATGCCCATTTCAACTATGGGTTATGAGTTCTCCGACAGTCCTGCATTATATATCAGCGCACCGTTAAGCGAGGACAACAGACGCCGAAGCAGAGCAGGCATTGCTTACCTTACAGTTGACGGCGCAGCTCTCACTGTACCTGCCGTTTTTGCCTATGGCTATAATTCTGAGATTTTGGTGGATTTTGAGGAACCGGCCAGAATATTAGGGCTTGATTACAGCATGTACGGCGGCGTTTTCTATGTTAATTCTTCTGCGGAAAAACATCTTGATACTGCCGAGTTTGACATAGAAACATCTACCATTCCCGAATCTGTCTATACCTTGTCCGTATCAAAAGCTATTGTAAACGGCGTTGATACAAAGTTCACATATTCCGAAAACAATGCAGTTGCAAAAGAGGCATTTCCTTATTATTATAACGGAAGAGTTTATGTGCCCTTTTCATTCTTTCAAAATCTGTATAAATAACCCGGTATAATATTACAAAACCCCCGAGATACTTGAGTATCTCGGGGGTTTTTTTGACAGATATTAACTCAGAATTTCGTTAAGCATCCTCATCTTCTCTTTATCAGGCTCGGGTAAATGTCCGAAAGGGAACGGAATGTTTAAGAGGTCATATTTTGTCCTGCAAAGCTTTTTAAAAGGTAACAGCTCTATCCCGTCCACGCATGTATGTGCATCTGCTATTTTTTTTAGCTTCCTAACGTTTTCCTTGCTGTCATTTACCCTCGGAATTATAACCTGCCTGATAGTTGTCGGAATAGATTTTCGGTTAAGATAATCAAGAAATTCCAGCACCGAGTCAATCCCGCAACCGACATTTTGTCGGTACAGCTCGTCGGTTGTGAATTTAATATCAAGCAGTACACGTTCTGTAAAATCAAGCAAGAGCTTGACCTTGTCCGTCAGGATGTTTCCCGAGGTGTCAAGACAGGTGTTTATCCCTTCTTTTTTACAGATTTCAAAAAGCTCACGGGCAAACTCCGCCTGAAGCAGCGGTTCCCCACCTGACAGCGTAATTCCGCCTTTTTCTCCGAAATATTCTTTGAACCTTACTGCCCTGTCCGCAATCTGACGGGGCGAGAAATTTTCTCCTCCCGACATATCCCATGTATCAGGATTATGGCAAAAGCCGCACCGCAGATTACACCCCTGCATAAACACCACAAACCTTACTCCCGGTCCGTCCAGCGTACCAAGACTCTGGATTGAATGGACCCTGCCGACGCTACTCATATTACCTCGTGGAAGGTGCGGCTGATAACCTCACGCTGCTGCTCTTTGGACAGTTTGCCGAAGTTGACCGCATAACCCGAAACCCTTATTGTAAGGTTAGGGTAAGCCTCGGGGTCCTCGTATGCTTTCATCAAGGTTTCCCTGTTTAATACATTTACGTTTATATGGTGCGCTTTTTTAGCAAAATATCCGTCCAGAATCGATGCCAGATTTTCTATCCGCTCCTCCTCTGTTCTGCCAAGAGCCTCGGAGGTGATTGAAAATGTGTTGGAAATCCCGTCTCTGCAGTCATCATAACTGATTTTCGCCACCGAGTTTAATGACGCAAGAGCACCGTTTTCTTCCCTGTTGTGCATAGGGTTTGCACCGGGAGCAAAAGGGTGACCTTCCTTTCTTCCATCGGGAGTTGCCCCTGTATTTTTGCCGTACATGACGTTTGATGTAATTGTAAGCACTGAAAGGGTATGAATCGCCTCACGGTAGGCGGGGGTTTTTCGCAGTTCGGTTATGACCTGATGCGCCAAATCTTTCGCAATCAGGTCCACCCTGTCATCGTCATTTCCAAACTTGGGGAAATCTCCGACTGTTTTAAAATCACTGATAAAACCCTGCTCGTCCATAATCGGTGTAACAGACGCATATTTTATTGCGCTGAAGGAATCCGCTGTGACAGAAAACCCCGCTACCCCAAACGCCATGAGTCGTTCCACATTGGTATCATGTAGTGCCATCTGTGTCTTTTCATAAGCATATTTATCGTGCATAAAGTGAATTACATTCATTGTATTTACATAGAGCTCGCAAAGCCACTCCAAATAAATGTCAAACCGTTCCTTGACGCTTTTGTAATCAAGCTTTTCCATAACAGGCATCTGCGGCCCAATATGCATACGGCTTGTGGTATCATAACCACCGTTTATTGCAATCAAAAGAAGTTTTGCAATGTTGCATCTTGCACCGAAAAACTGCATCTGTTTGCCAAGCTTCATTGCGGAAACGCAACATGCGATTCCATAATCGTCACCATAAACAGGCCTCATTATATCATCATTTTCATACTGGATTGAATCGGTATCAATTGAAACCTTTGTACAATATTTTTTGAAGTTCTCGGGCAAGTTTTTTGACCATAAAATTGTTAGATTAGGTTCGGGCGACGAGCCGAGGGTGTAAAGGGTGTTGAGCATTCGATAACTGGATTTTGTAACAAGTGTTCTGCCATCCTCTCCCATACCGCCCACCGCCTCGGTAATCCACATGGGGTCACCGCCGAAAAGCTCGTTATATTCAGGAGTTCTGAGATGTCGGGCAATTCGGAGTTTTATAACAAAATCGTCAATAAGCTCCTGGGCCGACTGTTCGGAAAGTATTCCGCGCTTAATATCGCGTTCTATATAAATATCAAAGAAGGTGCTGACTCTGCCAAGCGACATTGCTGCTCCGTTTTGTTCCTTAATCGCGGCAAGATAGGCAAAATAGGTCCACTGAATTGCCTCACGCGCGTTTTCCGCAGGTCTATTAATGTCAAACCCGTACATCGCCGCCATTTCCTTCATATATTCCAAAAAGCTAATCTGTTTAAAAATTTCCTCGTCAAGTCTTATGGTATCTGCATCAAAAATACCCTTTTCAAGGTTTTCCTTATCTTTTTGCTTTTCCTCAATAAGGCGGTCAATTCCGTAAAGCGCCGCGCGCCTGTAATCGCCGATTATTCTGCCCCTGCCGTACGCATCGGGCAGACCTGTTATAACGTGGCATTTTCTCGCCTGACGCATCTCCTCGGTATAAACGCGAAAAACTCCGTCATTATGAGTTGTGCGATACCTGAATTCCTCCTCCACCTTTTCGCTGAGTTTGTATCCGTAAGCCTCACATGCCTGACGCGCCATTCTTATTCCGCCAAAGGGGTTTACTCCGCGTTTTAACGGGCTGTTTGTCTGCATACCTACAATTATTTCCTTGTCCTTATCTATATATCCAGGAGAGTAGCTTGTAAGTGAAGATACGGTGGCGGTATCAATGTCAAGCACGCCGCCAAGCTGTCTTTCCAGCTTGAAAAGGTCGTTGACCTTCTTCATAAGCTCGGCTGTACGCTCGGTCGCACCGGCAAGAAACGTGCTGTCGCCGGTGTACTCTGTGTAGTTCTGCTGAATAAAATCACGAACGCTTATTTCTTTCTGCCAGACTCCGCTTTTAAATCCGTCCCAAAACCTTTCTGTCATCTTACATCTCTCCTTTCAATTAAAAAAGGGCAATTCAAGGTTAGTCCCTTGAATTGCCCAGACGGTCGGCTATTATACTCTTACACTCCCCCGCGGTAACCCGCGAAATCCGTCAGTCATGTAAAAGTGTATTTATATTCTATCCGTTGTTTCTGAGATTGTCAATAAAAATTATTTAAGCAATCCCTCAATCTGCTTTGCAAGTGCCTCAACATAAGAAACGTCCACCTTGTCCATTTCTCCTGCATCAGCCAGCTCGGCAACCTTTTGATCCATAGGAATTTTCGCCAAAAGTGGAACGCCGTATTCTTTGGCGGCCTCTTCTGTTTTTCCCTGACCGAAAATATAAATTTCCTTGTCGCAGTCGGGGCATTTAACATAGCTGTAGTTTTCCGCAAGACCGATTACGGGAACCTCCATCATCTTGGTCATATTGAAGGATTTTCCCACAATTTCTTTTACAAGCTCCTGCGGTGATGTAACAATTACAACACCGTCTATCGGAATGGACTGAAAAACGGTCAGCGGTACATCGCCTGTTCCCGGCGGCATATCTATAAAGAGCACATCAAGCTCGTTCCAGACAACATCTGTCCAGAACTGTTTAACAGTCCCCGACACTACCGACCCTCTCCATACGACAGGATCGTTAGGATTTCCAAGCAAAAGGTTAACTGACATTACCTGAATTCCGTTATGTGTTTCCTTTGGGAAAAGTGCTTGGTCTGTCCCCTTGACACCGGTTTTTAAACCAAACATTTTGGGAATGGACGGTCCTAAAATATCCGCGTCCAAAATACCTGCTTTATACCCCGCCCTTGACATTGCAACCGCGAGCATGGAGGTTACGGTAGATTTACCGACACCGCCCTTGCCGCTCATTACGCCGATAACCTTTTTTACGCTTGCAAGGTCGTTAAGCTTTTCTTTTTCTATTTTACTGCAACTTCCGCTGCAGGTACCTCTGCTTGCGCAGTTATCACACTTT
>JBAYOS010000001.1:0-35383 GCA_041678125.1 Monoglobales bacterium | reverse complement strand
GTATTGTTGCAGTTTAATCCTTTCAGTTTACCGACAAAGTAGAAACAATCCCCGCTGTACTCATCATTTCCGAAATCTTTCAGGTTGTATACTCCGTTTTTCCGGTCGAAATATATATTACATGAAGCCTTTTTGTCTTCATATAAAGGATTAAAGAAATTACGCCCGACACGCCATTGACAGGTGATATAATGCTTGAAAACATTCAACCCGTTATTTGTTCTTTCTAAGATTTCTTCTTTCCTTAACATATAGCCTGTGATTTGTTACCAAGTCATTTAGACATTCCGAATTACTTTTAATCAGCCTTTCTTCCAGCATTCGTTTTATCTCGCCGATTTTATAAAAATAGCGTCCTCGAATATTAGAATAAGCAATTGTTCCTGATACCCGAAGTCTTTGCAATGTTTTGTCGCTGATTTTTAAGAATGTACAGACCTCATAACTATCCACCCAGATTTCATCTTCATTTATATTATCCGCTTCTTGCTTATTAAGAACATAATCTGCAATAGCATTAATCTTAGCCTCCAATTCCTTAAAGGCTTTTGATTCAACTGTTATGACATCCATAATTGTAACTTATTGATTTGTTGCAAAGGTCAGAAAGAATAAAATGCTGATTTCACAAGATAAACCCAAGTTGGGTGAGTTTTTTTTAAATAGCCTATATGTTGTTGGTTATGAATGAAATGTGTTTATGGGGTGTTTTACAAGCTATAAAAGGTCTAATTTTGATGAAAATTGGAACGATGTTCTGAGCGTAGTTTAACAGATAAACCCAAGCTGGGTACAACTTGGGTTTATCTGTTTTATCTCTGCTACTATTTATCAGCAGGATGAAATATCAATAATTGTCAATTATTAGGTTTCTTCATTTCTGTGGTTTATTTCAAACGTGTTTTCTATTCTGTAAATAAGTTCTAATTTAGAGGATGACACATTTGTTTTCTTGAATATATCTTTAGATAGGACAAAAGCATTTAAGAGAGCTTTGTTTAGACTTTTTCTTGTGATTATAGGAACAATGGTCTGATATTTATTGTACCAATAAGAAGAAATATCGACTTCCAGTTTTTTTGTTGGACTCTCCCAATGTTTTTCTGATTGTTCATATATCCTTATCAACCACAATGTGTGTTTTTGAATATATTGAAAGATATTATGTAGATGTGCATATTCTCCCCTTTGGAAAAGATTGGATGCAAAAAGTAAATTGTTTATTAATGAATCAGCAAGCCACTCAATTTGAGCTGGAGTATTACGAATTGGTTCATAAGGAGGCTCAATGTCATTTAATACATCTGTAAGTAAACCGTCCTTATCTACTAAATTCATCTTCTCTTTAAACTCAAATGAAGTGTGTCCTTGCCAACTTTTGATTATTGAAATCTCTTTTAATGGCAAAAAATGAAATTCTCCTCTAATGAGATTATCAAATATAACTACATCTGTACCAAATTCATTTACAAACATCAACGCTATTGGATTAACAGAAGATATCCACTTGTATTTATCTATATGGCAATCATCTCGAAGAAAAATATAAAATTCAATATCCGAAAACTTATCGCCTTCTCCTTTTATAAAAGAACCATACATTAAGACAGCAGAAATAGTACAGTCCTCAATAGATTTTTTCTTAAATTCGTTAATTAAATATAATTGTTTCATATTCAGATTATTAATAAGCAGAAATTATATATTCTGCGTGTTTCTTATTTTATTTAATTCACTCAACTTGAAATCACCTGCTATCTGCATCATTCATTCGTTTATTAAGAGCAACTACCAAACGGTTTAAATAAGTCGTTCTTTCTCCTTTTCGTCCTCTAATCTCCAGAAATATCCGGTAAATATCGCCTAATTCAATATTGAATATTTTTTCAAATACTAAGGCTAAAACTTTCAAGTCAATATTCCCGGAATTGACACTCTGTTCGGCATGAACAGCATAAATTAATTCAACCAGAGCAGATTTTGTGTCTGTCCAAGTATGTTTGGTGTTAGTAAGCGAATTTTTGTCAAAGAGTTCTTCTCTTTGTTTCAATCTTGTCAACTCTGATTCCAGATAGGCTGCCAACATATCATTCGCAAGAAGTTTAGCGACTTTGAAATCGTAATTAGTGGAAAAATTGGGATCTCTTTCAAAATAAAAAGATTCCAAATTTAAACCCATTTCCCGCCGATTCCTTACAAAGTAATATTCATCCAAAATTGTTTTCCCAAGTCGGTAGTATTGAATAAAATCATTGTTTTTGTGGTAAAAGAAGTTAATGTTCTCTTGTTCCTTTTCCAAATATTCTTTGATTGTATCAAAACCACATACAGGCTTGTTTAATTCGATATTGTGTATCTTTTTGTAGTAAATTAATTTGGAGAATAACTTTGGTTTTGTTTCTTTGAAAAAATGGATTTCATCAGAATTAGTTTTGAAGTTTTCACTTAAAACTAAAGACTTCATTTCCACGAATCCTCTCTCTAATATCAGAATTATAGGAGGTACATCACGTATTATATTGGATACTTCCAGTTCCTTTATTTGTATCTGATCTTCTATCTGTTTTGATATATTTTCTATTTTTCTAATCATTTCAGTAGTTTTTAATGATAAGACTATCTCTGTAAATTGTTGATTTTACAGACTAATAACTTAAAAAAGGCATAGAGTATTTAGAACAAGAATGATAAACCCTTGTCAAACACACCCTGTAAATCTCTATCTTAAAAGTAATTAGTGATAGATAATCGAATCTAAATCTACGTTTATACCCATGATCCTTTCAATTTAATTATAGTTGAATACTATTTGTTACTCCTATTTCGTTGATGAAATATTCATCGTGTGAAATAATCAAGACTGTTCCCCGATAATTCTTGATTGTTTCCATCAAAATCGACAAGCTTGATAAATCAAGATTATTTGTAGGCTCATCTAAAACAAAAATGTCAGGAATGTGATTTGATATCATTAAACAACAGAGATAAAGCCGCATACGTTCGCCTCCGCTTAACGTTTGACAATTTTTATTCCACGATTCCAGTGGAAATAAAGCTCGGTTTAATCGGATTTTAATTTCATAGTCTGCCAAATTGTCTTTATTATACTGCTCTGCTAATTCCAATACAGTGAGAGGTTGGTTTACCTGCTCATATTCTTGATCGAGATAGACATACGAAAAATCAGATCTGATAACTTTGCCTTGTATTGGAGATAATTCTCCAAGCAATAATTTCAGAAAAGTTGTTTTACCACAGCCGTTATTCCCTCGAATGTGAATTCGATCACCACTCCTTATTTCAATATCGATAGGAGATTGCCAAAGAAATTTATCTTTCACATATCCGAAATTGAGTTCGTGGGCAGAGATTAGAATTTTCCCGTTATGTAGTTTCGTGTCCTCAAAATCTATTTTCAATTCTGTGTTTTGTAGCTGGCGATCCCGTAATGCAGATAGGCGTTGTCTGGTATTGTCAATAATATTTGAATGCTTTTCTCTCAATTTGGCAGAACTGTTTTCTGCTAAATTACCACGAGCATTCATAACGATTCGAGCAATACCACCTTTTTGTTTGCTTCGTTCACCTTGCGAGGTACGTTTTTCTTGTCGTTCTCGAACTTCCTGTGCTTTTTTTCGAGCTACCCGAAGGGCAGTTTGTTCTGCATCAATTTGCTGTTCTAAAGACCGATCTTCTATCTCTTTTTGTTCTCTGTAAAAATCATAATTCCCTCCATATAGCCTAATTCCTTTTGGAGACAACTCGTATGTTGTATCTAAAAGATTTAACAGGCTAACATCATGACTGACAACTACAACTGTAGTTTTTGTGTTCTGGATGTATTCATATAATATTTTCCGAGCAGACAGGTCAAGATGGTTGGTTGGTTCATCGAGTAAAACAATCTCCGGCTTATGCAGAGCCAATCCCGCCAATAGAACTTTCGTTTTTTCTCCTCCGCTTAATAATGAGATAGATGAATCAAGTTCGATGCCTTCTAATCCCCAGTATTCTAAAGCTTGACGACATCTGTTTTCTACCTCCCAATCATCGTTTAGAGTGTCATAGTAAACCTGTTCAGAAGCTCCTCCAAAAATTGCGTTGAGAGCATTTAGTTTTTCTGATACTCCGAGAGCTTCGGCAATAGTCTGCTCTTTGATGTTTATCTGCTGGGGAACATAGTAAGGCTTGGATTCTGTTCGGATATTACCGAAAGAAGGCATAAGTTCTCCTGCCAACAACTTTAGTAGGGTTGATTTTCCTACTCCGTTATTGCCAATAAGAGATACTTTCCCGCCACGTGAAACAGAAAAACTTACAGACTCGAATAGTGTATGTTGATTGAAATAGTGATAAGAAACATCACTGACGATAATACTCATTTTGCAACAATTAATAGTGATTCCAAAGAGGAATCGGATTAAACCGAAGGTATGTAGAACTCTATGGTGTCGGTTTAATTAAAACCAACTATTAATTGTTTATTTTCATCAGAGTATTTTTAAATTCGATTGCAAATGTATGAATAATAGTCGAATAAACCTAACCATTTCTTCAAAATGCTACATACGTGATTATCTCAATAGTCTATAACTCAATTTTATAATGCCGGAAGCGTAGGCAATATTTTCTCTCAATTCCCAATTAGATTCTTTGGGGTTGCTGGGAAACAATGGAATGCCTGAACCTAAAATTACGGGGATGTAGCAGATTTGCATCTCATCAACCAAGCCTGCATTTATGCACATGGTGATTAATTCTCCACCACCAGCTAGCCAAATATCCTGACTGCTTCTATTTTTGAGATCAGATATTCGTTCGATAATATTATCTGTTATAAACTCTATGTTTTCTTTTGTATCTATCGCTTTATGAGATACCACAAAAGTTTTCTTATCCTTGTATGGCCATAAAATATCCATGCATGATAATTCATGATAAGTTCTTCCTCCCATGATAACAGTATCTACAGAAGTTAGCATTTCATTATACCCATAGTCTTCTTTTGTGGGGTTTGGAAATTCGGTTAGCCAATCTAAATCTCCGTCAGGTCGAGCGATGTATCCATCGAGTGAAGCGGCAATGTAAACTTTAATCTTTCCCATGTTTCTTGATTTTAGTGTTTATACTGTTGCTCGCTGTACCTCAAAAGAAAAAGCGTGGAACTCACACTATTCCACCACGAGGTACTGGCATACCCACAGACGAAACAGGCAAGCCCACGCCATACTTTCGTATAGTATGAACATTGCGACTGTTGTCTCGTCTGTATGAAAAGTGCCAGTTTTCGTGGTGAGACGTTCAGCGAACGTTATGTTATATAAAACGGACGAATCCGTAAAAAATCTATTTACCTGATGCAAAGATAGTGATTTCGTTCAGAATACGAGTAAGCAAGGAGTATGAGTTTTAAACTTATTAATAGCAAGAGATTACATTAATGACATAAAATACTGCATTTTTTCAAAACAAGTCAGAAACAAGTGCAAGGTGCAAGTATCTATATATAGATAGACTTGCACCTTGCACCTGAGCTAAGTTATTCTTATTCAGAATGATTGTTTATTAAGAAATATGTTGTATCTTTGAACCCAAGATATATGCAGACAAGCATAGGTCAAAGGTGGACAATTAGGTGTTAAATTTTGTGCCTAAATCGTTACCGATAACAAGTTTGGAAAAATAAAAGCATTGACTTTTAAGCATATAAGAGGAAAGGTTCACCGACCTCTCTCTCCGCAAACAGTAATTCAAAACAAGTTAAAAACTCGCAAATCGTTGATTTTGTGAGTTTTTTGTTTTTATAGAAAAACCAAAATATTCAATTAAAGTCAATCCGTAGGTGACCAATTCGGTTACCAAAAGATTTCGAAAGTTCAGTTAACCGATTTTTATCAAAAAGTGTTCATTCACAAGCAGTTCAATTATTGAACATCTTGTGAGAAAATCAAAGAAAACTTATTTTTGAACACATAAAAGGTTACCACTTATGAACACAAAACTTTCCATTCTTTTTTACGCAAAAAGAGCAAAAACCACCAAAGACGGATTAATTCCTATTTACATTCGAGTAACAATCGATGGCGAACGCATTGAGTTTACCACCAAGCGTTATACGACACCTGAAAAATGGTCGGTCGAAGGAAGCTGTATGAAAGGTACTTCGGCAGAATCGAAAGCAACCAACAGTTATTTGGATGCGCTGAAAGCCAAAGTTTACGATTATCAGCAACAGCTTATTCGGGAAGATGAACCGATTAATGCCGAAAATATGCGGAATAAAATTCTTGGGGTTGAGAAACGCAGCAATATGTTGATACCTATTTTCCAAAAACATAACGACGAAGTGAAAGCGCTAATCGGCAAAGAATACTCTCCCGCCACGCTCGAACGCTACAATACTTCTTTGAAACATACCGTTGATTTTTTGAAACACCAATACAATATTTCCGATATTGATATTCGAAAAATCGATTTGGAATTTATAACCAATTACGAATTTTATTTGAAAACGGTTCGCAATTGCAATATGAACACCGCCGCGAAATACATTAAAAACTTTGGGAAGATAATTCGCATTTGTTTGGGTAATGGTTGGATTGTTCGCGACCCATTTATCAATTACCGACCAAAAATAAAAGAAGTAGAGCGTGTTTTCCTTAGCGAAGAAGAAATTCAAGTTTTATATGATAAGCGTTTTTTCGTCGAACGCTTAAATCAAGTGAAAGATATTTTCATTTTCAGCTGTTTTACGGGCCTTGCATACGCTGATGTTAAAAAGCTGACTAAGAAAAACGTCAGCATTGGCGTTGATGGCGGAAAATGGATTTTCGTAAACCGTACCAAAACCGACACACGTTCCAGCATTCCGTTGTTGCCGATTGCGGAAGCTATCATTGAAAAATACAGCGACCACCCGCAAGCCGACAATCAGGAACGTTTGTTGCCGATTTTGAGCAATCAGAAGATGAACGCCTATCTCAAAGAAATCGCCGATGTCTGCGAAATTAACAAAGAATTGACATTCCATATTGCCCGCCACACGTTTGCTACGACCGTTACGCTCACGAATGGCGTTCCGATTGAAAGCGTTTCCAAGATGCTCGGACATACAAATTTGAAAACCACCCAGCATTATGCCAAGATTTTGGATAAGAAAATTGGAAATGATATGCGGATATTACGAGAAAAATTTGGGAACAGTAATGCCTCTCAAAAACAAATTCCTGTATAACCCAACCGGCTCTCTTAATCGGACGGCCTCGTCCGGTGAGCCGAAAAATCAGTAAAGCCGACGTAAGAAATCCTCACTGTTTGAGCGACGTAAGGAGCGAGTTTGAGGATTTCAGTCGGCGAACGCCAATTTTTCGAGCGAAGCGGGCGTAGCCTTGATTTTTTTGCTTACTTTTTTCATCCAAGGAAAAAAGTAAGTCGGGGTTACAGGGGCGGACAGCCCCTTTGGAAAAACGTTTTCAAATAAACGCCAACTTGAAATGCCCCCACAAATTTTTATTCTAAAAAATATATCAACTATCTTTGCTTGACGGAAAGACAATTTATTGTATTTTTGAAATTCCCTTTTTCACGATTTAATCTTTCGCCAAACAAAGTTTTTGAGTATATCATAAAACTTTAATAAACAAATGGATAATACAATTGAAATAACATATATAAAAGCATTGAGTCGGGGCGACCAGAAGGCCTTTGAGTTGCTTTTTCTGTATTACCAGCCCAAATTGGTGCATTTTCTGAAGGGATTCATTAAAAACGATGAATTGGCGCGGGACATGGCGCAGGATATTTTTCTAAGCATTTGGAACGACAGGAATAAACTATCCGAAGTCAAATCTTTTCAAGCCTACATTTTCAAAATGGCGAAAAATTCCGTGTGCAATTATTACGACCATTTGATTGTAAATGAGAAATTTGTAGCCGAACAACTGAAAAAGCCGTCGCACACGGAAAGCACGGAAGAACTTGTTTTTGCAAATCAGCTTCAATGTATGATTGACATTGCGGTAAGCCAAATGCCACCTCAACGCAAACAAGTATATATGATGAGCCGTGTCGAAGGACTTTCGAATGCAGAAATAGCCGAAAAATTAAATATAAACAAACGCACGGTCGAAAATCATTTGACCTCGGCATTGGCCGAACTCAGGAAAGTGGTAAAAATATTTATCATGTTTTTTTATTAATATGAAACACCCGTGATAAACAATTCTCACACAGGAAGATGATTAAAAGAATGCAAACAAAATCCTCAGATAGTTTGTAAGCCCCAAAATCTATTTTCCTTTTCCTTTCTCCTTTGGAGAAAGTACCCGAAGGGGGATAGAGGTCGGGGTTTGGGGTGTTTTTTAAAATTTTATTTGTGTGTAAACGGCGCGTTTGCTTACTATATTATAAATAGGTATTTATGAACAATAATGAAGTAAAAAATACGGTACGGACTTTTTTCGAAAAAGAAGCTTCGGGGAAAACCCAGTCTCTTTTCGCCAAATGGTTTCGATTGGACGAAAATCAGGCTGAAAAAGATGAAGCTATGAAAGATATTTGGGAAAATAGTCCGTCTGTGGTAAGCGAACAAACTTGGGACGATTTGGAGAAAATAGAACACCGTATCGGCGACAAACCGAAAAAGAAAAATGTTTTTCTCAAAATCGCGTCTTATGCCGCCATTCTTGCACTGCTCATTGCAAGCACGGTTTATATAACTTACAAAGTCGCTGTTCCCGCGCCGTTGGAATACACACAGGTTTCTGTTTCGTATGGCGAAAGTAAAAAAATCACGCTTTCGGATGGAACGGTCGTTGCGGTGAATGCGGGATCAACACTCATTTATCCCGAAAAATTCACAGCCGACACCCGAACCGTTTTCCTCACAGGCGAAGCCAATTTCAGCGTAGCGAAAAACCCCGACAAACCGTTCATTGTAAAAACGCAACATATCGACATAGAGGCATTGGGAACGAAATTTTATGTGCAATCGTATCCAAACACGCAATACACAAAAGCCACGTTGATAGAAGGCAGTATAAAGGTGGATATAAATTTGGCCGAGAATGAGGCGTACATTTTGAAACCCAACAACCAGCTTGTTTATTTGCATAGCAATAATGAAGTATCCGTTATTGATGTCGATGCGGTTAGGTTGGCCTCTTGGGAAGATGGCTATCTGATTTTCCAAGGTGCGAGCTTCGATGAAATTGTGCAAACACTTGAGCGGAAATACAATGTTGAAATTAATTACGATGGAAAAATCAACCAGCAGGCTTATTATGTAAAATTCAACCCCGATGAATCGTTACAGGATGCGATGGATGTCTTGACCATATTAATTGACAAATCGGACTACCAAATAGAAAATTCGAAAGTGTATTTCCACTTCAGATAAGAAGTTGATTAATTTGATTTTAACGAACCGTCAGGCTAAGAAGTCCGGCGGTTTTTTATTTATAAATATCTGATATTCTTGACTCGGTTTCATTGTGATGTCCCTCTTTAGCGACCGACCTCGTCCGGTGAGCCGAAAAATCAGTGAAGTTGGCGTAAAAAATACTCACTGTTTGAGCGACAAAGGAGCGAGTTTGAGAATTTTAGCCAACGAACGCCAATTTTTCGAGCGAAGCGGGCGTAGTCTTGACTTTTTTTGCTTCGTTTTTTGCGTCAAGGCAAAAAATGAAGTGGGGTTACAGGGGCAAAGCCCCTTAAAATGATTATAGAAATCTTTATTAGATTTTTATATCCAAATCAAATATTTTTTATTTTGCAGAAAAAACAACCAAATCATTCAAAATCAATGCAAAATTATCCTTTTTGAAACTATTCAAGAATACAAAATCAAATAAAAATGAAAAAAATGAATGATTGGACTGTGTGTAAATTGCGTTTAAACTTACTTTATAATATGAAGGATAAAAATCAAACTATCATTCTATATTAAAAGGTATAAAAAAGGTGTTGTTTAGTTAATTGTATTAAGTCTAACAAAAGCCTCAGAAAATTTCAGAAACTTCGAGTTCTCCCCTTGTGGAGGTAACGCTACGCGCTTGGCAAAGCCAAGAATTAGAGGGGGCTTGAGGTTTGGAGGGGCTTCTTAATTGAAACGAATATGGAAAATATCAGGGATGGATAAAAAACAATGAGCTTTTGATTTATAGGAATTTCTGAATAAATCAAACAAAATTGTATTGACTTTTTAATAATATAATTCTTATATCATGAACAAAAAAATCATTTACACATTACTATTTATTTTGTCCGTAATGTTATCTCCTTTAAACCTGATGGCACAGGAGCAAATGGTAACATTAATAGGCGATAACATTACATTAAAGACGGCATTTGAACAAATCGAAAAACAAACAGGCTTATCGATTGATTATGATTCCAGTGTTGATGTAAATCATAAAATAAAATCTCTTCCAAAATCAAACAAAGTAAGTAAAGTCTTTGATTTGTTATTTAAAGAAACAGGATATACTTATAAATTTAACAAATCGCACGTAATCATATCTGCTCCTACACCTCCTGCTTCTAAAGAAAACGCTTCTCCGCAACAAAAACGGGGATTAAAAGGAAAAGTAATAGACATTTCAGACAATACCCCATTAATCGGTGCCAATGTAATGATAAAAGGTGAAGATACAGGTGTATCAACCGATTTGGAAGGTAATTTTTCATTACAAGTAGAAAGCTCCTCTATCCTGCAAATATCTTATATTGGATACAAAACCAGGGAAATATTGGTTGGCGACCTTGGATTTATCGAAATCAAACTGAAATCCGAAAATGCGTTGGAAGAACTTGTGGTTGTTGGTGCAGGAACTCAAAAGAAAGTTTCCGTTACTGGTTCAATCGCTACGATAAAAGGTTCGAGTTTGAGTTATCCCAGCTCTTCGCTGACCAACAACATCGCGGGGCGTTTGGCGGGAGTAATAGCCAATACTACCAGTGGAGAGCCTGGATCGGCATCACAGTTTTATATTCGCGGTATTTCTACTTTTGGAGGACGTACTACTCCGCTTATTATTCTGGATGATGTAGAAATTTCGGCTGAAGACCTGAATAATATTCCGGCAGAAACCATAGAATCGTTCTCTGTATTGAAAGACGCTTCGGCTACAGCTATTTATGGTGCGCGTGGCGCCAACGGAGTGATGTTGGTTACGACCAAAAGAGGAAGGGAAAATACCAAAACAAATATCAATATTACATTGGAAAATTCGTTCAGTAAACCGGTAAATTTTCCTGAATTTACGGACGGAGCTACTTGGATGGGGATGTATGTGGAAGCACAAACCACACGCAACCCCAATGCTGTTCCTAAATATACGACAGATGATATTCTAGCTACACGCGATGGGATAAATCCTTATGTTTATCCGGATGTTGATTGGCGCAGCCTCATTTTTAAAAACATGGCTATGAGCCAACGCGCCAATATCAATATACAGGGTGGTGGCTCAAAAGTTACCTATTACACAAGCCTTAACGTTAGCCACGATGCGGGTTTGCTCAATTCCCCAAAATTGTATTCTTGGAATAACAACATCAACAATATGTCGTACAATTTCCAAAATAATATTCAGATTACAGTCACGCCTACAACCAAGATACGCCTAAATATGAATGCGCAGGTGCGCGACAACAAAGGGCCTAACTATTCAACAAGCGAACTTTTCGGTATGATGTTGACGACTAATCCCGTATATTTTCCGGCTTATTTCCCGGCGGCGGAGGGAGATACTTACAGGCGTTTCGGAAGCGCGCCATTTACTTCTAATCAAAACTTGCGTACAAATCCTTATGCATACATGGCTTCTTCATTTAAGCAAGCTGATATCAACACAATCAACACATCGCTTAAAATAGACCAAGATTTAAAATTCATAACCTCTGGATTAAGCATCAACGCATTAATCAACTTTAAGAATTATTCTCACAGTTCATATAATCAAACGATAGAACCCTATTATTACCGGGTAAGAAGCGGAAGCTACGACCCCGATAAAAATACATTTGAAACCGAATTGCTGAAAGAAGGAACAGACTATATCTCTCAATCGAATATATCCAAAACGGGCGACCGCACCATAATGATGCAGTTTCAATTGGCGTACGACCGTCGCTTCGGACTGCACAATGTAGGTGGTATGTTGATGTATATGCAGCGTGATTACAAAAGCAATGTACTTCCCGAACGCAATCAAGGAATTTCCGGCCGTTTTACCTACGACTATGATCAGCGTTATCTCGCCGAAGTCAACTTCGGTTACAATGGAACGGAACGCCTTGACAAAGACAACAGGTTTGAACTCTTTCCGGCAGTATCGTTGGGTTGGGTAGTCAGCAACGAAAATTTCTTCGTTCCAATCAATGAAATGGTAACGCATTTGAAGTTGCGAGCTTCGTATGGATTGATAGGAAGCGACGACCTTACATATCCATCGCGCTTCTTATACATAGAAAATGTAACCTTGGCAAACCGCGGTTTTACAACAGGCGACGAATGGAATGTATGGAAAGGCGGACCGACTATTAATCGTTATCCGGTTTCCGGAGCGGGCTGGGAACGTTCCAGAAAACTCGATATTGGTTTGGATATTTTTTTATTCAAGGATTGGCATCTTACATTCGACTATTTTCATGAACATCGTTACAATATACTTATGGAACGTGCTACATGGCCTAATTCCTTTGGTTACAGAAGCGCGATGCCTTGGAGCAACATAGGCAAGGTAAATAATTGGGGATATGAAGTAAGCTCCAACTATACGGCGCGACTGGCAAAAGACCTGACCTTGGATATACGTGGTAACTTTACCTACACGCAAAACAAATATGTGTTTAAAGATGAAATAGAACATCCGTACCCTTGGTTGGTGGAAACAGGACGTCCTCTTAGTACAATGTATGGCTATGTCGCCGAAGGACTTTTTACTAATCAGGACGAGATTGACAACCATGCACGGCAGGAACTCGGAAGCACACCCATGGTAGGCGACATCAAATACCGCGATCTAAACGGTGATGGGGTTATCAACGAATACGATCAAGCTTATATTTCCAATCTCGGTACACAACCGCGCATACAATACGGGTTCGGCACAACTCTCACATGGAAAAAATTTGATGTTGGAGTCTTTTTCAATGGTTCAGCCATGCGCAGGATTATGATTCAAAATATTCATCCCTTCGGACAACATGACCATAATATTTTCCAATTCATTGCGGATGATCATTGGGCTGAGTCGAACCAAAATGCAAATGCTCAATATCCAAGGCTCGGGCTGAACGATACCGATACCAAAAACAATCAGGTTGCAAGTACATATTGGATGAGAAATGGAAATTTTCTCCGTTTCAAAACACTTGAAATCGGATATAGGTTTAAATATGGACGCGTATTTCTCAACGGAGACAATCTATTCGTATTCAGTCCATTCAAACATTGGGATCCTGAACTCAGCTGGAATTCGTATCCTTTGCAACGAACATTTAATCTTGGTGTACAATTAAATTTCTAACAATTACAACTTATGAAAAAGATAAATAACATAAAACGAAAACATCTTATAACGACCGTTTTGTTTGCAGTCATGCTTACTTCTTGTAATTTTTTGGATGTGATACCGCCGGAGCAAGCCACCTTGGGTGATGCCACCCGGACACCTGAAGCTACCCTCGGATTCTTGTATTCTTGTTACAGTGGAGTACATAACCCAATAGTTTATTGGGGGTCTGTACATGGGGCGGATGAATATGCGATGCCTGTGGAATGGAATCATGCACCTCACGAGGTGGCTTTTGATTTGTTTACACCGCAAAGCTGGCAAGAACAACGTTGGAATCAATTGTACGATGGAATAGGACAAATACTTCAATTCCTGAGAGAACTTGAAAACGCACCCGACCTCACACTGGTTCAACGTGAAGAATGGGAGGCTGAAGCTTATTTTCTTTTAGCCCACTATCATTTCGAAATATTGCGTTACTATGGTCCTTGTCCTATTACCGACAAGCTTGTTTCACACGATATTTTACCTGAAGAATATGCCGGACGCTCACATTACGATATGGTAACAAATTGGATTGTAGATATACTTGACGAAAAGGTATTGAAAGGCTACAGGCTGCCAATGACCCGCGATGTCAACGATCGTGGACGAGCTACGCATGTTATTGCATTATCGCTCAAAGCACGGGCATTATTATACGCGGCATCTCCACTTTGGAACGGGTCATTTCCTTATCCTTCGTGGCAAAATAAAGTGGAAAGTTCCTACAAAGGGGTTGATTATGGCAAAGAGCTTGTAAGCAGAACATACGATTCGAAAAAATGGGAACGTGCTCGCATTGCTTGCGAAGAGGCGCTCCAAGAAGCGCTCTCTGCAGGGCACCGCCTCTACGGAGAAGGGCCGACCGACCTTAATTTCTACACGCAGGAGGGAGTAAGTCTTAATAATGTTTACATTCCCGGTGGTGCGTCCGATGACTTTAAAAAAAGAGTATTGCTTTTCCGTTATATGACATCGACGCATGTTGGCGAAGGAAATACTGAAATTATCTGGGGATTAAATGCCGATGACCAGATGTTGAATGCTCAAATGCCACATCGGTTACTCCAAACAAATAATAGCGAATGGGTAGAAGGCTGGCAAGGATTATCTCCATTCTTAAACAGCATCGAACGTTTTTATATGAATGATGGAGCTCCACTTGATAAGAACCGGACGGACTTACTGGAAAGGGCAGGTGTTGACGCAGGACGCCCCGATCTCATTAATCTGGTAGTTGGACGCGAACCGCGTTTCTATGCATGGATGGCCTTCGATCAGGGTGATTGGGGGACAATGGTTGCAAATGGAAGCCCGCTCCAGATCGAATTGAAAGATAAGGAAAAACAAGGTTATTGGCCGGATCGTTATGCGCGAAATTATTGTGTAACCGGATTTTTATCTCAGAAATGGATTCGTCCAAATTTTACGTTCAATACTTCGGGGAATAACAATCAAAAAAAATACCCTCGTCCACTTATCCGGATGGCAGAGTTGTACCTCAACCTCGCCGAATGCTATGCAATGGAAGGCAATACAGCTAAAGCATTAGAAAATCTAAATAAGGTACATCAGCGGGCAGGCTTGCGGGCAGTTACCGAATCCGACCTTATTGCCGATTATCCGTTGATGGAATGGATACGCAACGAACGCTTCGTCGAACTTTGGGGCGAAGGACACCGCCACTTCGATATACGCCGTTGGGGTATGGGAATGGAATATCTGAGTTCGGGCAAAAGAGAAGGATTAAACGCGGAAAAAATAGTGGCTCCTACCTTTGAGGAATTTAATACACGAGTGGTAGTGGATCAACCGTACAAATGGTCCGACCGAATGTATATTGCTCCCATTTTTTATTCGGAGATAGGAAAAAACAGACAGTTGGTTCAAGCTCCCGGCTATTAAATGAAACTTAAAAAACACAGAAACATGAAAACAAGAGTATATATTTTAATACAGTTATTATGCGCAGCCTCCTTGCTTTTGACTTCGTGCGACAAAGGAGAAGAAATCATAGATGGAAACGGATATGAAGAATATTCCTGCGTGCTTTATTTGAAAGATTCCGGCGAAAAAACTTTGGATTTTGTAAGAAAAGGAACGGATGTAGTTTATAACACAGCCATTCATAAAGGAGGTATAGATACGAAAGCAACAGCTAATGCTGAACTTAAAGTGTTTACGGCAGAAGAAATCGAAGCATATAACAAGACTTGCAATACGGATTATCAATTGCTTCCCGATGAATACTACGAGCTTTCCCAAACAACCTATGAGTTTGGAATGCAAGATATAAGCAAAGCAGTATCCATTATATTAAAAAAAGAAATAGATATTGATATTGATGTTGATCAAAACAATTATGTCCTGCCTTTAAAATTAACAAGTTCCGATGGTGCTGTAAATAATGAAGTCGCGACACTTGTTCTGCGTCTGAATATAACCTCATTTAAACTTGAGTTAGGTAAAACAGGTATTCAACCGAAAATTCGTCTTTCCGGTTCGGAGAACAATGCTACATTTACCTTACCCGTAAAACTTAATGCCGAAAACGAGGGGTGGACATTCGATGCCGTATTCGAAGCCGATACGGATAAGTTGGCGGCCGTCATTGAAGAATACAATGCAGAGAACTCCGAATCAGAGGGAGAATACGAGCTGCTTCCGGCAGGACACTATCGTTTCGATGATAAAATTAGTTTTGCGGGCAATGAAACGATGAAAGAATTCTCCGTTAGTTTAGAGCGGAAAAATCTTGAAATAGGAATATACATGTTGCCAATAATCCTTAAAGGCGCAGAAGGAATGATGCTTGAAACAGACGAGGATGCAATTTGCTTTATTCAGGTAGAAGTGTACGAGTCAATGCCGCAAATCACATTGATTCCTGAACAGTTGTCTGCCAGTAATGAAGCCGGCGGTTTTTCTGTCGCCAGACTGATCGACGGAGATCTTAGTTTCAACACAGGCCTTTGGCAGTCGGCATGGTCTCCTCTCCCGGTACCCGATCCTCAATATGGTATTTATATAGACATTAAGAACGTCAGTGGAATTGACAAGTACATGGAATTGGAATTGTTCAGGAGTGCAAGCGACCCGGAACACAACGAAGCAGGAGAAATCCATATTTATGTTGGAGCCGATGAAAATAACTTGAAATGCATAAAAAAACTGCGAAATATAAATTATGACGATAATCATCTGGCGACTACAGGACTGATGGTTTCCGGGAAACCGGACATGATACGCTTGGCAATCGTAAAAAACTGCAAGGGAGTAAGCTTGACCGAACAATCCGGAAATACTGATTGGAGCATTCCAAAAAATGTCAGTCTGGCAGAAATTAAATTATATGGCAAATAAAATAATAATGTTTATCCGAATGGAAATCTTCGGATAAAGTAGAAAGTTCCCTTTCTGAATTAAGTCAACATCAAAATTTAACAAAAATACAATATAATGACAATTAATAATAAAAATATGAGTAAAATGGTAATTGCAATTGCTTTGTTTTTTTCTATTTCTCTTGCTTGTTCTCCTTCTGGAGAATTAGAGCAAGAACAATCCGGTTCCGGGACTGAAGAAACTTCCCGAAATATAGCTTTTAGCTCTTCAGATAAAAATCTTGAGCGAGTGTTTCATTGGGCGCGGAGAATGGCGTTGAGTTATGCCCATGATGGTACCGACCCAGTAGGTTATTGGATAGAGGCCGCTCTCCCCGGCCGGGATGCTTTTGCCGTACGCGACATGTTGCATCAAGCTCTTGGTGCAGAACCGCTTGGCCTTTCGAAACATAACTGGAATATGACATACCGCTTCGCCGAGAATATTTCGGAATCGAAAGATTGGTGTACCTACTGGGAAATAGACAAAACAGGGGGCGCTTGTCCTGCAGATTATAAAAGTGACGCGAATTTTTGGTACAATCTTCCCGCCAACTTTGATATGGCTTTTTCCAGTTGGCGTCTGTACGAATGGACAGGCGACAAAAGATACATAGAAGATCCCACAATGCTGTATTTCTTCGACAGATCGTTTGATGAATATATCAAAAAATGGCAGCTTGAGCCGGACAGAATTATGAATCGCACCCAATATCTGAACAACCATCCTGAAACGAGAGATTGGTTCAAGTCGGCGCGAGGATTACCTTCGTACGATGAACTTAAAGGTTCTCATGAAGATGATTATGGAGCAAAATCTATTGGGGTCGGCAGCGACTTGGTAGCTTACGCCTATGCCGGTTTTACGGCATACAGCAATATCCTGCGTCACAACGGAGAGACAAAAAAAGCAGAAGAAGCAACAAAAAAAGCCCGGGAATATTATGACTTGCTGCATGACGAATGGTGGAATACCGATATAAACATGTATATGCTTGGGAAGTATTACCGAGACGAAGACGGATTGAATGGAACCGGATTTATAAGCGATGACGGCAAACGCCCGGTAACTGCTCGCTCGGCTGTTTTATGGGTGGACGCCGTTCATGAGCCCGACCGAGCTAAGAGATGCCTTGAGGCAATATCGTGGATGAATGCCGAAGGATGTTCATACTTGCCGCTGATGAGATACCGCTGCCAATGGTCGGAGAAGGCTTATGATGATTTGTACAGTTTCTTGACCATGTACCGAAATGAATATCCTGAAGTATCATACGCAGCCATCGAGGCGCTTGTAAGCGGTCTTATGGGCATTGTCCCAAGTGCTTCAAAAAATACTCTTACTACCATGCCGCAGCTTCCCACAAATAAAGATTATGCCGAAATGGAAGATGTGGCTGTATTGGGAGGTCATGTAACGGTGCGCCACGAAGGAAACACCTACACCGAATTTACCAATAATACAAAAAATGAATTAATCTGGAAAGCGGCTTTCACTGGTGTCCACAACCGGATTAATGTTAACGGAAAATACGAAACCACTTCACAGGAAACCGACAGGATAGGTAACAAAATCTCTTATGTTGAAGTAAAAGTAAAGGCGGGCGATAAGGTATGCGCTAAATTGTAACAATCTATAAACCTGAAATTAATGGGATATGCAGCATACCGTCCTTTCAATTTTATTTACAATATTCACGTTAAACACTGTGGCTCAAACGCATGAAGTTCTTTTGTGGACGAATGAAGCAGTTCAGAATAATGGCATCGCAGAACCGGAAGAAACAAAAGACGGGCTTATATCCAATATCTCGAAAGCAAGCATAAAAATATGGCCGGCTGAAAATGGCAAAGCGGATAAGGCGGTATTGATATGCCCCGGAGGAAGTTATGTGGTAGAAGCTGCGGAACATGAAGGCAGTTTGTTTGCCGATTGGTTGGCAAAGAACGGAATTACAGGAATCGTATTGAAATACCGTTTGCCAAACGGACATTCGGAAATACCGTTGGCTGATGCCAAGCAAGCCATAAAAACAATACGTGCTAAAGCAAAAGAATGGAACATTAATTCGGAGAAAATAGGCGTAATGGGATTTTCTGCAGGAGGGCATCTTGCTTCCACCCTCCTGACGCATTACGATGAAGATTCACGTCCTGATTTCGGCTTGTTGGTTTACCCTGTAATTTCAATGGGAGAATTTACGCACGATGATTCGCGTAAAAATTTATTGGGTGAAAAACCAACAAATAAAACCATTCGGTTTTATTCCAACGAATTACAGGTAACAACCGATACTCCTCCAACCATGCTTCTTTTCAGCGATGATGATACTTGCGTCGATCCTCATAACGGAATTATGTTTTATGATGCGCTGAAACAGAATAAAGTGCAATCGGCAATATACATATTTCCAACAGGAGGACACGGTTGGGGTTTTGCCGGCTGGTTTGAATATCACGAGCAAATGAAAACCTTGATGCTGGATTGGATTCGTAAATTTTAATCGTTCCGTGATAGGTATCAAATAGGAATTTTTAAACATAAAAACAACAATGAACATAAAAATATCGACAGCCGTGTTGGCTTTATTGGCAGTTGTTAACACAACGAGCTGTCTTTCAAAAGAAAGCAGCAAAAAACAAACAAAACCAAACAATAATGCAGTCCGTAGCATCACCTTCAATTCTTCGGATAAAAACCTCAAACGGACATTTGATTGGGCGCAAAAAATGGCATTGAGTTATGCGCATTTTGGAGAAGACCCGGTAGGATATTGGTATGAAGCGGCGCTTCCGGGTAGAGATGCTTTTGCCATACGCGATGCATCGCATCAAAGCATTGGCGCCGAAATACTCGGGCTTTCCAAACATAATTACAACATGATGTGCCGTTTTGCCGAAGGAATTTCGGAATCAAGGGACTGGTGTTCATTTTGGGAGATAGATAAAAGCGGAGACCCCTGTCCTGTCGATTATGTGGATGACAACAACTTCTGGTACAATCTTCCCGCTAATTTCGAATTTACGTTCGGATGTTGGCGGCTGTACGAATGGACGGGCGACGAAAGGTATATTAAAAACCCTGCAATGAAAAACTTCTTCGACCGCACATTCGATGAATACATCAAAAAATGGCAGCTCGAACCTGAAAAAATCATGAACCGTCCACGTTTTTTAAATGCAAGGGAAAAAACCGAAGGTTATTTCAGAGAAGCACGTGGAATACCATCGTACGATGAAGGATTTCCCGTACACATGGTCGGATGCGATATGGTAGCTTACGGTTATGCCGGATTTACCGCTTATGCTAATATACTCGCTAATTGGGGCGACACAAAAAAGAGCATTGAAGCAAAAAAGGCGGCGCAGGGATATTATGATTTACTGAGCAAAACCTGGTGGAATGAAGATACCAAATATTTTTACTGGGGAAAACATTATGATGAAAAAGGACTTGACCAAAGACCCGCAACTTCATACATTTTGTGGGTTGACGCCTGTCATGAACCCGACCGAATACAAGGACATCTTAACACAATAAACACCAGTGCGATTAATGTTGAACTTTTGTCCTATAATCCATCTTTGTGGTACCGTTATAACTATCCCCAAAAAGCATACGATATTTTTACCAAAATCATTTCAATGGAGCGTTCGGAATATCCGGAAGTTTCATACTCTATGCTTGAAGCGCTCATTAACGGTGCGATGGGCATCGAGCCGAGTGCTTCAAAGAAAAAAGTCGTTACGCTGCCCAAACTTCCCACACAGCAAGATTATGCCGAGGTTAAAGATGTACCCATGCTTGGCGGATATGTTACCGTTCGGCACGATGGAAATACCGCGACCGAATTTACCAACAACACGCCTAATAAACTAACTTGGCAGGCTGCATTCATAGGCGAACACCCTCATATCTGGGTTAATGGAAAAGAAAAGAATGCTTCGTTTCGCACCGACAGGCTGGGTAATAAAATTTCTTATGTTGAAGTCAAAGTCAGAAAAGGAGATAAAATACAGGTTCGCAATTATATAAACAAACTACCGAAATGAAAAACAGACTATTATTAACGGCTACGTTTTTTATATTGATTTTTGTTGCAAAAGCGCAACATGCCGAATGGCAGAATCCGCAAATAAACGCAGTAAATCGTGCGCCGATGCATGCCAATTATTTTGCGTATGAAAACGAAGATATGGCGCGTCAAGGAGATAAAGAATCTTCTGCTAATTTTTTAAGTTTAAACGGAATATGGAAATTCTGTTGGGTGAAAAATTCGGACATGCGCCCGCTGAACTTTTTCCGAACTGATTTCAACGATAAAGGATGGGGCGACATGATAGTTCCTGCCCTATGGGAATTGAACGGATACGGCGACCCGCTATATGTAAATTACGGTTACGCTTGGCGCAACCAATTTAAAAACGACCCGCCGAATGTCCCGATTGAAAACAATCATGTCGGTTCGTACCGGCGGGAAATTATTATACCGGCCGATTGGAAAGGTAAAGAAATATTCGCGCATTTCGGGTCGGTTACTTCCAATATGTATTTATGGGTAAATGGAAAATTTGTCGGCTACAGCGAAGACAGCAAACTCGAAGCCGAATTCAACTTGACCAAATACCTTCGTCCGGGCAAAAACCTGATTGCTTTTCAGGTTTTCCGCTGGTGCGATGGCACTTATCTTGAAGATCAGGACTTTTTCCGTCTTTCCGGAGTCGGACGCGACTGTTACCTATACGCACGCAATCCGAAATATATTCAGGATATCCGTATCTCACCCGATTTGGATGATGCATATAAAGATGGAAGCCTGCATGTCGAATTAAATCTGAAAGGTAACGCAACAGTCGATTTAAAACTGATTGACCCTGCCGGCTTGGTAGTGGTTGAAAAAACCGTAAAGGGAAACGGAAAGTTGGCCGCGGGTATGCAGATTGCCAATCCCTTGAAATGGACAGCCGAAACACCTAATTTATATAAATTGACCGCTGCATTAAAGGATGGAGGCAAAACATTGGAAGTGATACGGCAAAATGTCGGTTTCCGTAAAATAGAGTTGAAAAACGCACAAGTGTTGATTAACGGACAGCCTGTTTTATTCAAAGGTGTTAACCGCCACGAAATAGACCCTGATGGAGGCTATGTGGTTTCGCGCGAGCGGATGATACAAGACATTCAGGTTATGAAACAATTCAATATCAACGCTGTGCGTACTTGCCATTATCCTGACGACAACCTATGGTACGACTTGTGCGACGAATATGGTTTGTATGTAGTTGCCGAAGCCAATGTCGAATCGCACGGAATGGGTTACGAAGAGCTGACCTTGGCCAAAAATCCTGTTTATGCTGAAGCGCATTTGGAACGAAATCAGCGCAACGTGCAGCGCAGTTACAACCACCCTTCTATTATTTTTTGGTCATTGGGCAACGAAGCAGGCATGGGGCCTAATTTTGAAGCTTGCTACAATTGGATTAAGCACGAGGATAAAACACGGCTCGTTCAATACGAACAAGCACACGATAACCATAAATTTACCGATGTGTACTGTCCGATGTACATGGATTATTACGAATGCGGTCAATACAGCCGGCGCACAGATATTCAAATCCCTCTGATACAATGCGAATATGCGCACGCTATGGGTAATTCGCTGGGAGGTTTCAAGGATTATTGGGATTTGATACGCAAGTATCCCAACTATCAGGGAGGATTTATCTGGGATTTTGTAGACCAATCGCTACGCATTACTCGTCCCGATGGTGTGAGTTATTACGGCTATGGAGGCGACTGGAATCCGTATGATGCTTCCGACCAGAATTTTTGCGACAACGGATTGATAAGTCCCGACCGTGTCCCAAATCCGCACATGTACGAAGTCGGACATATTTATCAATCCATTTGGACGACAGCGGGGAACTTGCAGAACGGAGAAATTAATATCTACAACGAAAATTTCTTCCGCGACCTTTCGGCTTATTATTTAGAATGGCAAGTCTTAGCGGATGGAAAAATTGTTCAAACGGGCATTGTCGATGATTTGAAGGTTGCACCGCAGAAAAATGCCAAACTGAAGCTGAAAATCGAAAAAGAAAATACTTCTAAGCAAAAAGAACTTCTGCTTAATGTCGCTTATAAACTGAAAAAAAGAGAAACCCTGCTTCCTGCCGGATTTACGGTTGCCAAAAATCAGTTGGTAATCCGGTCGTATGAGCCGGAAGAGCTTGTAATAAACAACAAACAACAATCGAACATGAAGGTGCCCGAACCCACATTGATTGAGCAGGATGCCAATTTCTTGATTATTGAAGGGGAAAGTTTCCGTATTGATTTTGCGCGGCGCGATGGTTTTCTTTCAAGGTATGAAGTAAACGGCCTCTCGATGTTGAAAGAAGGCGGTAAACTGACACCTAATTTCTGGCGCGCACCTACCGACAACGATATGGGCGCCGGACTTCACATGAAATTCAGGGCTTGGTTAAATCCCGATTTGCAATTGACTTCGCTGGTCGGTAAAAAAGAAAACGGCTTGGTCGTTATCGATGCCCGATATAAAATACCGGCAGTTGATGGGTTGTTAAACTTGACATACACCATTAATAACGAAGGGACAATAAAAATTTCTCAAAAATTAAATCCCGGTTCCACTGAAGGCATGCCTGAAATGTTCCGTTTCGGTATGCAGATGCAAATGCCGGAAAACATGGAATATATTCAATATTACGGGCGCGGACCGATAGAAAATTATATCGACCGGAATAATGCTGCGGATATTGGTTTGTATAAGCAGACGGTTTCGGAACAATTCTATCCTTACATTCGTCCGCAGGAAAACGGAGCAAAAACGGACATCCGCCGGTGGAGTCAAATGAACAAAAGTGGTGCCGGCCTTCAATTTATAAGCGAAGCGCCGTTTACAGCCTCGGCGCTCTCTTACTCCATCGAATCGCTGGACGAGGGTGTTCGCAAAGTGCAAAAGCATTCTGAGTTGGTGTCAAAAGTAGATTATGTTAATTTCTGCATCGATAAAATGCAGATGGGATTAGGCTGTATCAACAGTTGGCGCGCATGGCCTCATGAAAAATATCGGATACCTTATAAAGCCTATGAGTTTAATTTTATAATAAAACCGCTGATACACCAATGACTTTCTAATTAATGATTAAATAAAAAGATAAAAAAACAATAGTAATTGAAGCCTTAGCAAGTTTGCAAGTCCCCAAAAACTTTTATTCCTTTTTCTTCCCTCTTGTGGGGGAAGTCCCGAAGGGGATAGGGGTTGGGGGGATTTAGGGAGGCTATTATAATTTTTAAACACATGAAACTTATTAAACTAATCGCATTTATTTTACTTCCAATCGGATTGTTCGCACAAAAAGACTATTCATTGACTGCTCCAAGCGGTAAATTGAAAGTTGAAATTTCGGTTGATAAAACCATTGAATATCAGATAACGCACGCAGGAGATTTAATGTTGGGAAAATCGCCTATATCCATGACATTGTCCGATGGTACGCAATGGGGTGTCGATCCCCGCCTGACAAGTGTGGCAAAAAACTCCGTTGATGAGCAGATCAAAACGCAAATTTATAAAAGAAACATTGTTAATAACTGCTACAACGAATTAATACTGAAGTTCAAAGGCAATTACAACATTATTTTCCGCGCTTACGACGATGGAATTGCTTATCGTTTTGTTTCCACACAGAAAAAACCGTTCCGGGTAAAATCGGAACAAGCGGAATTCAATTTTCCGGATAACCCGAAAATATATGTGCCGTATGTGTGCCAGAACACACAAAGTTTGACCGCTCAATTTTTCAATTCTTTTGAAAACACATACGCTTACTTGAAATTATCCGATTGGGACAAAAGCAGGTTGGCTTTTACCCCCTTGCTGGTGGAAAGACCGAACGGCAAAAAAGTTTGTCTGGCAGAAGCCGACTTGTTGGATTATCCCGGCATGTATCTGTACAACGGAGACGGGAATACCGCGCTGAAAGGCGTTTTTGCCACATATCCGAAAGACATGGAGCAGGGTGGGCACAACAATCTGCAGATGCTCGTGAAATCGCGTGAGGATTATATCGCCAAATTCGAAAAAGGAATCGCTTTTCCTTGGCGTGCGGTTATCGTAGTTGAAAATGATGCGGAATTAGCCGACAACGATATGGTTTACAAACTGGCGGCGCCGGCCGAAGGAGATTATTCGTGGGTAAAGCCGGGCAAAGTGGCGTGGGATTGGTGGAACGACTGGAATCTGTACAATGTGGATTTCAAAACAGGAATTAATAATGAAACCTATAAATATTACATTGATTTTGCTTCGAAATACGGAATCGAATACGTGATTTTGGACGAAGGTTGGGCGGTAAACAAAAAAGCCGATTTATTTCAGGTCATACCTGAAATCGACTTACCCGGCTTGGTTGCTTACGCGGAGAAAAAGAATGTCGGTTTAATTCTTTGGGCAGGATATTGGGCTTTCGACAGAGATTTGGAGGCAGTCTGCAAACATTACAGCGAAATGGGGATAAAAGGTTTCAAAGTCGATTTCATGGACAGGGATGATCAAATAATGGTCGATTTCCACCATCGTGGCGCCGAAATAGGAGCCAAATACAAAATGCTGATTGATTATCACGGAACATATAAACCAACCGGATTGCAGCGTACATATCCGAATGTAATCAATTTCGAAGGTGTACACGGATTAGAGCAAATGAAATGGGTAGGCGCCGATATCGATCAGGTAACTTACGATGTGATGATTCCATTTATTCGCCAAGTCGCAGGCCCGATAGATTACACGCAAGGAGCCATGCGCAACGCGGCAAAAGGCAATTATCGCCCTGTTTACAACGAAGCTATGAGTCAGGGAACGCGCTGTCGTCAGTTGGCTCAATACATTATTTTCGAATCGCCGTTGAATATGTTATGCGACAGCCCGTCGAATTACGAATCGGAAGAAGAATGTACCCGTTTTATCGCAGATGTCCCGACTGTTTGGGATGAAAGTAGATCCTTGAATGGAAAAGTAGGCGAATACATTACTATAGCCCGTAAAAGCGGAAGCGACTGGTATGTAGGCTCGCTGACGAATTGGGATGCACGGGAACTGGAAATAGATTTGTCGTTTTTGGGCGAGGGTAATTTTAAAGCCGAAGTTTTTAAAGATGGGATTAATGCCGGTAAAGCGGCAAAAGATTACAAAAAAGAAACAATAGATATTCCGGCGGATAAAAAACTGAAAATCGTTATGGTGTCCGGTGGTGGATATGTGATGAAAATATACAAAATATAACAAGAGTATTAATCTAACAACAACAACTTCAATTTTTTAATTCTTTTTTATTATTAACAATTTAATTTTTATTATTATGAAACGTATTTATTCTTTTTTAGTATGTGCGCTATGCGTATTGTTATGTGCCAATGTGATGGCGGAAGATTTATGTGCTAAAGCAATGGCAGAAGATCCTAATCCGATATTAAACGCGGAATCCGGAATAAAGTATTATGTCAGATTGATAAAAGAAGATGGAACCGGCTTGCAGTATTTGATAGACGGAAAGGAAGGACGCAGGTTAAAACGGGTCGATGAGGTAAGCGCCGACCCCAAAAACGATTATGAGATGTGGTACTTAGAGCCGAAAGAAGGAGGTGCTGTCGATGAATACAGGCTTAAAAATGTCGGTTCTGAATTGTATTTGCACGATTGGGTTGGATTGTCTGATAACAATGTAACAACTATCGTAGCTGAATATGCAACCACCATAGACGACACACATTATTTCAATTTTAATATTTATGTGAACGGCTCCTCTGCCGGGCGAAAGCTGAGCATAGATTCTGAAGATAATGCAGATATGTATTTCAACAAAGGAGTCCGTTACTTTAGAATTGAGGCGGTCTTTACTCTTTCTGATAATTTGGAACAATTAATCCGGTCCGCCAAAGCCTATTACGACGAAAACAACACGGCGACCGAGGAGGATATGGCGAATAGTAATCCGGGAAAATATCCCCCAAGCGCCAAGGCTGATTTACATGACGCGATAACGAATGCAAAAGACATACTTGCCAATGGCAATGTTGATGAAGCTGCAATTAGCGCCTTAGATACTGCAATCAAAAACTATTTAGCTGCGGTATTAATTCCAAAGTTAAACGCGGAAGAGGGTGAATTATATTATGTCAGGTTGATAAAAGAAGATGGAACCGGATTGCAGTATCTGAAAGATGCACAAGAAGGACGTAGGTTGGAAAGAGTTGATGCGGTAAGCGGCAGTAATTATGAAAAATGGAACCTGGAGCCGAAAGAAGGAGGAGCTGTGGATGAATACAGACTTAAAAATGCAGGTTCGGGATTGTATTTAAGCGATTGGGTTGAATTAACTGACAATGATTATACAACTATCGTAGCTGAATATGCAACCACCATAGACGACACACATTATTTCAATTTTAATATTTATGTGAACGGCGCCTCTGCCGGGCGAAAGTTGAGCATAGATTCTGAAGATAATGCAAAAATGTATTTCAATAAAGATGTCCGCTATTTTAGAATTGAAAAAGTAACTTCTATTTCTACGGTATGTTGCAATCCGACAGATAAAAATTACACTCTATTTGTATTCGGACGCGAGTTGAATATTGTCGATTTGGAAATAAATGCCGAAATTTCGGTGTTCGATATTGCAGGTCGTTTAATAGCATCAGAAACCAGTCCTACCAATACATTTACAACGACATTGCCTACAGCAGGAAGTTATATTATATCGGTAAAACAAGCCGGAGAAAAAACGACTTCAATAGTTCTCTGTAAATAAAAGCAGGTCGAAAGACGGTCGCTTTTTTGTATAAGGCGGGATGTTTAATCCCGCCTTAGTTTTACTCATAGATACCTAAAATTATAGTGTGAATTCTATGACTAAGCAGCAAGAAGAGAACTAAAACTTGTTTTGTATTGAATCAAGTTCAGTATGATAACTGCCGAATCGTGCAAAACGACTAAATTCATTGATTTTTTATGAGAACCCATGTGTCGAAATAATAAACTAAGTAACGTTTAAAAAATAAGTTATCGAATTTAAAACACGAAGAAAACAATAATTATAAACTAAGACGGAAAGGGAAATTCCGATTTATCGGAATTTTTTCTTCGCGTTCTTAAATTAAAAATAATCAAGAAAAAGCCTTCGCGACTTCGAGCCTTTGCGTTCAAAAATAGGAAACTTATTTTTTGAATATTACTAAGAAACTTACTTAAACAAAAATAATTGCCATAATAACCTGAAGTCCGAATGCAAAATTTTATTGCTGACCTAAACAATAAATTAGCGGCTCAATTACAAACCGTTGAATTACAAACACACAACATTATAGATAAATCATTGGAATCTTTAGCTTATGTGAAAAATGCCTTGAACGAACTCAAGGCATTTCTTTTGGAATACACCTTTGAAAATGAAGAAGAGGAAATCCTTTTTTTCAAAAAGTTGAAGCCCGATTTGCAGAGCAAGCATATCTATCACAGAAAGATGACGAAAATCGAAAGCCTCCGTCCGGTTGGTTGCCATGAGGAACAAGAAAAATACTTGAGGCAGCGTTTGAAAAAACTGACATTCTTCTTTAACGAGCATAAAGAGTTTTATCAATATTATCGAATGCGCTCAACTCATTTGGACGACAAATATTTTGTTCGCAGGAGGCTGGATTTGACTCAGAAAATAGATAGTACGGATTTCGATGAAGATTTCTCAACAATTCACGATTATACCATCGCAAAAATAATTGCTTACGACCAATTGGAAACCTATCTGAATTTCGAAATTGAAAAAATTGCGTTGAAATCCCGAATTCCACATGTGGAACACCTTGGGATTTTGGGTAAATTCAAGTGGACGGGAACTAAAATTGAGCTGGAAGAACTTACTTATTCGCTTGCCGATTCGGGAGCAATCAACAACGGAAAATGCGAAATAAACGAACTTTCCGAAGCCTTGGGTATTTTATTCGACATAGAAATCAAAGACAGCATATATCGTGATTTGCAAGATATTAAAAGGCGTAAGAATCCAACTCAATTTTTGGATGATTTGAAAAAATCGCTTCTTCGAAGAATAGAAAAAACATACAAATAAGTATGTTTTTTCTATTTACAATTTTTAACTCAAAAAACTCATTCCACATGTGGAACACATTGGGAAAATATTCCGAATAAACCCACCAACTTTGTCATGCAAACAAAAACATAAGTCAATACAATAACCTTATAGGCTTTACAGACCTTACGGTCTTTAAAATGGTAAACTTATAATAGCAAATCAAAAAATCATGGCAAACTTTAAATTCGCACTTCACAAAACCTTACTTCACGAAGGTGGCTACGTTCACGACCCCGATGATTCAGGCGGCGAAACCTACAAAGGCATTTCCCGCGCAGCACATCCCACTTGGTCAGGCTGGGCAACAATCGACAATTACAAAACCAAAGAAAATTTCCCCAAAACACTCGACCAAAACACCGAACTACAACAACAAATCGAACAATTCTATTATGCCAATTATTGGCAACCACTCAACGCCGATAAAATAGAAACCCAAGCTGTTGCGGATTCCGTTTTCGATTTTGCTATAAACGCCGGAATCAAAACCAGTGTCCGTTTAGCCCAAAACATTATTGGAGCAGATGTCGATGGAATTATAGGCCCACAAACGCTCGAAAAACTCAACGTCTTCAATCCAAACCACTTTTTGTCAGCCTTTACCCTTGCCAAAATATCGCACTACCTCTCCATTATCAAAAAACGGCCAAGCAATCAAAAATACCTCTACGGTTGGTTCAACCGAGCCTTAGATTATCAATAAACAACAACAACCAAAAGACCTTACCGACTTTACAGTCCTTATTGGCTTTATCAAAAAATCCGTGTTAATCCGTGTTCTAAAAAAATAGTAAATCGTAAATTTTAAAATCGTAAATATCATTATGTCAGCACAAATCATTACCCTCGACGACCTGTACGAATTCAAAACACAACTACTCGAAGACATTCGTACCATCCTAAACAATCAAAAGGATATAACCACTAAAAAATGGCTCAAATCCGCCGAAGTCCGAAAACTACTCAACATTTCTCCCGGTACACTTCAAACCCTGCGGATAAACGGCACTTTGCCCTACACCAAAATCGGCGGAACTATGTACTACAACCTCAACGACATAGAAAAATTACTCAACAAAAACAAACAAAAAGTAACTTAACAATCACGAAAAATGAGAACAACCGTAATGAACGCTCTCTTCCTCTGACCTCGTCCGGTGAGCCGAAAAATGGAGTGAAACAGGCGTAAAAAGACTTACTGTTTGAGTTTCGACCGGAGGGAGAAACGAGTTTAAGGATTTTAGCCTGTAAGCGACTAATTTTTTGAGCGAAGCGGGCGCAGTCTTGATTTTTTGTCCCTTTTGTATCAAGACAAAAGGGAGGCTAGATAAACTATCAAAATCTGTGTAATCCGCGTAATCCGTGTTCAAAAAAATAGTAAATCGTAAATGAACAAATAGTAAATATAACCCATGAACTACATTCGCCACCTATCCAATTTCTTCAATCGCGTCGCTTCCGACACTCGATTAAACCCAACACATATCAGCCTTTATATGGCTATCTTCCAATACTGGAACGCCAATCATTTCCGAAATCCGATTTCCGTTTCACGACAGGATTTAATGCGGCTCAGTAAAATAGCTGCTAAAGCCACCTATCATAAGTGCATAAAAGACCTGCATAATCTCGGCTATCTCGATTACCAACCCTCATTCAATCCCGTTACGGGAAGCAGTATTTTTATGATTGACTTTCAGTTAGGCAGGCTAAAATCCGAACAAGTATCGACACAAACCACACCAAATAATGAACCACTTATCCCTGAAAGCAGTTCAAATGCTGAACCTGTTCAAAATCTATCCCAGCCGAATACTGAACCCGTTCAAAATTCAGGCGGGACAAATAACAATCCGCTGAATGCGACAGAAGCCGTAGAACAAGGAAAAAACACTACACCCGACCAACAAACAGGCAGGTCAAAAAATGAACAGGCAAAATCCCCTCTCTCTAATATTAATAATATTATAAATATTCTAGATAATATAGAGAGAGGGAGCAGTACTGAAAATGGTACAGGTTCAAAAAATGAAGTGGTTGTGAAAGTAAGCAAGAACAAAGCAAAAATCGTTGAAATCAACGGCCAAAAAGTTCCGCCCGCTACGCTTGCCGAAATCAAGCAATTTTTTCTCAAAGAAAACAGTACCGAACGCGAAGCGCAAAAGTTTTTCAATTACTTCCAAAGCAACGGTTGGAAAGTCGGTGGACGCACACCCATGAAAGACTGGCAGGCTGCCGCCCGCAACTGGATTCTCAAAATCCCTGAATTTGCACCAACGAAACAAACACCAAGCGCAAGCCAACTTCACACCCAAGCCAACAAAAACTATTCAGAACCACTCTAAAATGATCATAGAGAATTAAATCTTTATCGACTTTACAATCCTTACGGTCTTTATTATCTTCAAAATAGTAAATGAACAGAATGGTAAATGAAACTTACATATCACACATAGAAACAGTCGGCAAAAACCTTTTCGGGCTTCATTTCAAAATCTATCCCGAAGACCATGAAATAATAACCAAACTCTTAGCTTACTTCCTGAAACACGAACAAATGGCAGCACACCACAACATAAACCTCAACAAAGGAATCCTTCTGACAGGTCCTGTCGGTTGTGGTAAAACCAGTTTAATAACCTTAATGCGTGCAACCCTGCCACACGAACAACGCTTTGGCATAAAGTCCTGCCGCGAAATAACCTTCGACTTCATAAAACACGGCTACGAAATCATTCAGCGCTACAGCACCAGCGCCTATAACACCAACAACCAACCCTACAAAACCTGCTTCGACGATTTAGGTTCCGAGAGCGCCCTCAAATACTACGGTAACGAGTGTAACGTCATGGGTGAAATCCTTCTTTCTCGTTACGACCACTTCATATCCAATCACATGATTACCCACGCTACCACCAATCTTTCCGCTTCCGAACTCGAAGACTACTACGGCAACCGCGTCCGTTCCCGAATGAGAGAAATGTTTAATCTGATTTCGTTTGATCCCAGTATTAAAGACAAAAGAAAATGAATTGAATTTGATAATTGTCGAACAAAACAGTGAAAAAAGTTTTTTCAAACAGTTTTTTGTTAAAATATATTGGTATTTTTGCCTAAATTATATACACCTATAATTCGTACAATAATTTAATCAATCATGTTTAAACCGTCTCTGTCAATAAACAAAACTTATCGCCAAATTAAAGTAACAACAGAAGAGTTTTCGAAATTTCAAAATAATTTGACAAATTTATTTCATGTTATCGATGAAAACGAATCAGAAGAAAATACGAAAACCCATTTAATGGATTTCCTGAAAAATACTTATTTCTTTCCTGAATACTTAGTTGCTCAGAAAGGACGGATCGACTTTGTTATTCATTCGGGACACGAAGCAAAATCGCCTGTTGCATTGTTATTTGAAGTAAAAAAGCCTAACAATACATCAGAAATGATTTCTGTAAACAATTTGAATAAAAAAGCATTACAGGAACTCTTGCTTTATTATTTGCGAGAGCGAGTAGATGATAAAAATACCGATTTAAAATATCTGGTTGTAACAAATATCTATGAATTTTATATTTTTGATGCTCAAGAATTTGAACGATTGTTTTACTCCAATTCAAAACTGATAAAAGAGTACAAGGATTTTTCAACAGATAGAAAAGTAAGTTCCAATACCGATTTTTTTTATAAAGAAATTGCCGGTAAATATATCGAAGATGTAAAAGAGCAGATTGAATTTACATATTTTGATATACGGACGTATGAAAAATGGCTTAACACTCCTAATTCAGAGTCAAATAAAAAACTGATTGAGTTATATAAAATTTTTAGCCCGACACATTTACTAAAACTCTCTTTTCAAAATGACAGCAACTCGTTAAATAAGAATTTCTACAATGAATTATTGCATATTATTGGATTGGAAGAAGTTTCAATCGAGAATAAAAAAATCATCAAGAGAAAATCAGAAAAAAACAGAGAAGATGCTTCATTAATTGAAAATACAATAAATATCTTGGATGCCGAAGATAGGCTTGATAAAATTTCGAATTTATCATCTTTTGGTGAAAATAGGCAAGAACAATTATTCAACGTTGCCCTGCAATTAAATATTACATGGATTAACAGAATTCTGTTCTTGAAATTACTCGAAAGCCAATTAATCAAATATCATAAAGGAAATAAAAAATTAGGATTTTTAAATGTCAATGCTATAAATGATTATGATGAGTTGAACCGGCTATTTTTTCAGGTTCTTGCACGTCAACATAAAGATCGAACACAATCGGTACAAAGCAAATACAAACATGTTCCTTATCTCAATAGTTCATTATTTGAAATAAGCGATTTGGAATACATTACTATTGTTATAAGCAATCTTTCTCCAAATTTAGAATTGTCACTGTTCTCGGGAAGTGTATTAAAAGATAAAAAGAACAAGCCAAGATATAAGCAATTATCAACACTTCATTATTTATTTGAGTTCTTGGAAGCATACGATTTTTCAAGTGAGGGAAGTGAGGAAGTGCAAGTTGAAGCGAAGACATTGATAAGTGCTTCGGTTTTAGGACTTATTTTTGAAAAAATCAATGGTCATAAAGATGGAGCTGTTTTTACCCCCGGATTTGTAACCATGTATATGTGTCGCCAAGCAATAGAACGCACCATTATACAGAAGTTTAATACAAAATACAGTTGGAACTGCGAATCGTTGGTTGACCTTTACAACAAAATAGACAATATTGTCGAAGCTAATGAAATCATTAATAGTTTAAAAATTTGCGACCCAGCCGTTGGTTCAGGACATTTTTTGGTTTCGGCGTTGAATGAGATTATCCAAATCAAATACGAATTAGGAATATTGGTAGATAAAAACGGAAAACGAATAAGGCAGAATTATAGTTTTGAAATTATAAATGATGAATTGATTATTTCTGATGATGAAGGAGACCAATTTTCGTATATTCCCAAAAATCAGGAAAGCCAACGGATACAGGAAACTCTGTTTCATGAAAAGCAAACAATTATTGAAAATTGCTTATTCGGGGTTGATATTAATCCGAACTCAGTAAATATTTGTCGTTTGCGATTATGGATTGAACTTCTAAAAAATGCATATTATACCAAAGAGAGTGATTATACAGATTTAGAAACATTGCCGAATATTGATATAAATATCAAATGCGGAAATTCATTACTTTCTCGCTTCGATGTTAATACAGATTTGAAGCAAGTGCTGAAACAATCAGATGTTAATATAGCTGAATACAAAAATGCGGTTGCAGAATATAAAAATGCACCCGACAAAGAAAGTAAAAAGAAAATTAATCAGTTGATTGATTCTATAAAATCAACATTAAAAACAGAAATTGCCAAAAACGACACAAAGTATATTCAATTAAGTAAGAAGAGAGGTCAAATTATTAATTTGGAAGCACCTGAATTATTTGAATTGACAGCAAAAGAAAAGAAAGCCAAAACTAAGGAAATAGAAAAATTAAAAATTGAAGTCAAAAAATTTGAAGATTATTTCAAGGAAATAGAAACAAATAAAATCTATTTAGGAGCGTTTGAATGGCGATTCGAGTTTCCTGAAGTATTAGATAATGTAGGTAATTTTATGGGATTCGATTGTATTATTGGAAATCCACCATATATACAGCTTCAAAAAATGGGAAAAGCTACCGACGCATTAGCTCTGATGAATTACCAAACTTTTGTCCGGACGGGAGATATATACTGTTTGTTTTATGAATTGGGTTATAATCTATTGAATCCGAAAGGTATTTTATGTTTTATAACTTCAAACAAATGGCTCAGGGCGGGATATGGTGAAGAAACTAGGAGATTTTTTGCAGAAAAAACAAATCCAATTCAATTAATTGATTTTGCAGGGACAAAAATTTTCGATTCCGCAACTGTTGATGTCAATATTTTACTTTTTTCGAAAGAAAAAAATGCTGAAAAAACACAAGCTTGCGTTGTCAAAAATGATGGTATAAAAAATTTGAGCGTTTTCATTAGACAAAATGCTTCTGAAATTAATTTTAATTCCTCAAACAGTTGGATTGTTTTATCCCCTATCGAACAACGTATAAAGAAAAAAATAGAACTAGCAGGAATACCTCTCAAAGATTGGAATATCCAAATAAATTATGGAATAAAAACAGGTTTCAATGATGCATTTATCGTAAATGGAGCGAAAAGAAAGGAACTAATAGAACAAGACCCCAAAAGCGATGAAATTATACGACC